>NZ_JBQASY010000011.1:0-108485 GCF_051909435.1 Enterococcus sp. 125944
AAAATTAACTTTGCTAGCTATTGCTTGCATGTATTTTGCTTCATAAATGAAGCGCCCTACACATTGGTTCGTTTGCTTGCTTTGTTCAGTTTTCAAAGGTCTACTGCGCTGCGTTAGCAACTTTTAAATCATATCAGATCAACAAGTGAATGTCAACTCTTTTTTAAAAGTTTTTTTCAAAAGTGTTTATTCAACAACTTCCTGTGCGTCATCAGCGACTCCATTAGAATAACAAATGAATTGTTATTTGTCAACAACTTTTTCAATCTTTTTTGTTGCTGCATCAGCATCAAATTGATTTCTTAAATTTGCGACTTCGTTATAATATCATCTGTTGGTTCTGGCGTCAACAACTTTTTTCATTTTCTTTTAGAAATGATTTTTGTCATTTGGCACATGTAATAATATACCAACTAAATGCTGTCAGGTCAATAACTTTCTCTCTTATTTTCGTAATTTCTCAAAGGCGTTCATTCTTACAATCCAATGAATTCATCGTTCGTTTTTAATTCGTTTTCGTTCCATTTAGCAGTGAGTTTCTCCCTTGTTTTTTTCTTGTTAGTCATTTTGGAGGGAACTACTGGTAAAAAAAGAAACACACAAGTAAACACCCGTGTGTCTCTCTTTATGAATTATCAACGCATTGTTGGGAATAACAGCACATCGCGAATCGATTGTGCATCTGTCAACAGCATGACTAGACGATCGATCCCGATCCCTAAACCACCGGTTGGCGGCATGCCGTATTCTAGCGCTTCAAGGAAGTCTTCATCGACTCCATGAGCTTCATCGTTTCCTTCTTGTCGTTCTTTTTCTTGTGCTTCAAACCGTTGTCTTTGATCAATTGGATCATTTAATTCGGTAAAAGCATTAGCAAACTCCCGGCCTACGATAAATAGTTCAAAACGATCTGTAAATCGAGGGTCCTCTGGATTCTTCTTCGCTAGAGGTGAGACTTCTACCGGATGTCCATAAACAAAGGTCGGTTGCTGTAAGGTTTCTTCAACAAACGTTTCAAAGAATTCATTGATAACATGTCCTACTGTCATCGTTGGAGTGACTTCCACTTGGTGTTCTTTTGCTAAAGCATGTGCTTCTTCGATTGTCATCTCTTTCCAAAAATCGACACCCGTTTGTTGTTTGATAGCATCGACCATATGCACACGGGCAAAATCACTCGCCAAGTCGACTTCTTGTCCATCATAAGTAATCACAGCAGAATCTAAAACTTTCTCTGCTGCATTGCGGATAATTCCCTCAGTTAGATCCATAACATCTTTGAAATCTGTATAGGCTGTATAAGCTTCTAACATAGTAAATTCTGGATTATGGGTAGTATCAATCCCCTCATTACGGAAGACCCGGCCGATTTCGTAGACTTTCTCCATACCACCTACGATCAATCGTTTCAAGTGCAACTCAAGCGCGATTCGCAAGTATAGATCAATATCTAACGCATTGTGATGAGTGATAAATGGACGAGCTGCTGCCCCACCCGCTTGATTATGCAAAACAGGCGTTTCCACTTCAATGTAGCCATGACCATCCAAATAGCGACGAATCTCACTGATGATCTGGCTGCGTTTCATGAATCGGTCAAAGCTATCTTTATTACTGATCAAATCCAGATAACGTTGACGGTAACGTTGCTCGATGTTGGTCAGACCATGGTATTTATCCGGAAGTGGGCGTAACGCTTTAGACAAAATAACGATTTCTTTTGCTTTGATCGTTACTTCCCCCGTATCAGTTTTCATGATCTCCCCTGAGACACCAAAGAAATCACCTAAGTCAGCATGCTTAAATCCTTCATATGGTTCGTCACCTACTTGATCTTTGCGGACATAAATTTGAATCTGACCATCCCGATCTTGCAAATGTGCAAAGCCAGCTTTCCCTTTACCACGTTTCGTCACCATTCGTCCAGCAACACTTGCAGAAAGATTCATCTCTGTTAACTCTTCTTTTGTTCGTTGATCAAATAACTCATGCAACTCGGCAGAATTATGCGTACGTTCAAAGCGCTTGCCAAAGGGATCAATGCCTTCTTCCCGTAATTTTTCCATCTTTTCACGGCGAACCAACATTTGATCATTTAATTCTTCTTGTTTTTGTCGTTCCTCTGTCACGAGTTTTCCTCCATTCTTAACTTGGGTTTCCTTCTCATAATGCCAATGATGCCACAAAAAATCAAGCCGAAGTTCAAGATCGACTTGATTTTACTTTACTCAGGAGTATTTCCGACAGGTTGTTTTTCTGTCTTTTCTACAAATGCATCTAACAGATCAATAATCGCTTGCTTATTCTCTGTCTGGTTGATTGCCGCTTTGACTTTAGCTGCCCGTGAAATGCCTTTTAAGTAGTAGGCAGCATGCTGCCGAAACTCTCGGGAAGCAACAAATTCACCTTTTAAATCAGCAAGCCTTTCCAAATGAAGTTTGGCTGTAGCGATCTTCTCCCGTGGAGTAGGTTCGGCGATCAGCTCTCCCGTTTCAAGATAATGTTTTGTACGATGGATCATCCACGGATTCCCCAATGCTGCTCGTCCGATCATGACAGCATCTGCGCCGACTTCTTCCAGCATTCGTTTGGCATCTTCTGGTGTCCGAACATCTCCGTTCCCCATAAAAGGGATCGAAATTGCTTGCTTCACCTCTCTTAATACCGACCAATTAGCCGCTCCTTCATACATTTGGACCCTCGTGCGGCCATGCATCCCAATCGCCGCTGCACCTGCCGCTTCAGCAGCTTGCGCATTTTGGACAGCGAAAATATGTTCATCATCCCAACCGATCCGCATTTTGACTGTGACCGGTTTATCAATTGCCGTAGCTACTGCATGCACCATTTCGTAGACTTTGTCTGGATCCAATAGCCACTTTGCACCAGCCTCCGCTTTAATGATTTTATTTACCGGACAACCCATATTGATGTCAATAATATCTGCTGCTGTATTTTCTGAGACAAATTGAGCCGCTTCGACCAAAGACTCTTTATTCCCACCAAAAATTTGCAAGCTTAAAGGATGTTCTGTTTCATCTATATAAAGCATTTCTAATGTTTTTTTGTTTCGTAGTTGGATTCCCCGATCACTGATCATTTCACAGACGACTAAGCCTGCGCCAAATTCTTTGACCGTTACGCGAAACGCCGCATTGGTTATTCCTGCCATAGGCGCAACGACAACTCGATTAGGGATTTCGACATTACCGATTTTCCAGCTGTGTATCGCCATCTTCTATGCCTCAGCTTCTTTCTTTAATCCAGCAAGTTCTTGTTCATCGAAATGGTATTTATTACCGCAGAATGAACAAACAGCTTCTGCACCATGATCTTCATCCATCATTTCTTGTATTTCATCCGCGCCTAATGTAATGATCGCTGTCGCAAATTTTTCTTTGCTACAATCACATCGAAATTGAACAGGCATTTTTTCTAACACTTCGACTTTGGTGTCATTCAACAATACCGTCAAAATTTCTTCAGGCGATTTCCCTTCATCCAGCAATGATGACACTCGTGGTAATTCTTGCAGGCGGTTCTCGATTGAATCAATAACCGTTTCATCTGCTCCCGGCATGATCTGCAGTAAGAAACCACCGGCTGTTCGAATAGAATCATCGGTATCAACTAACACACTCAATCCAACGGCCGAAGGGATCTGTTCAGAAACTGCTAAGTAATAAGTGAAGTCTTCTCCCAATTCTCCAGAGACAATAGGTGTTTGTCCAGAAAACGGTTCTTTCAACCCTAAATCTTTGATTACAGTAAAGATTCCTTGATCTCCTACTGCTCCTCGCACATCCAACTTTCCTTGTCCGTTTAGCGGCAAGCTGATATGCGGATTTTTTATGTACCCTTTGACATCTCCACGACCATTGCTATCAATAATGATTGCTCCAGCGGGTCCGTTTCCTTGGATTTTGACCGTTAATTTGTCATCACCCTTTAACGTGCTACCCAAAAGCAGGCTTCCAACCATAGCGCGGCCTAGCGCTGCTGATGCTGTATTCCAAGTATCATGACGTTGTTGTGCTTCACTAACAGTTTTTGTTGCAGACACTGCATAGGCACGAACAAAACCATCATAAGCTAATGCTTTTACTAAGTAATCTTCCATTGTTTATGCTCCTTTATTTCGTTCATTAGTGAATCATACTAGGAACTTGTTTTTTTTTCAACTGAATGCCACCATTTTAGAGAAAAGCCAATGTTTTCTGTCGGTTTATTTCTCGATTTGTTAACAAGAAAGGACTGCGGCACAAGCCGTAAAACAAGCAACTGGTCCGAACCTCATTCGAATCTGTTCTCTTGTTTTGACTTATGACACAGTCCCTAGACTTTACGATAGCTAATCACCTATTGATAATTGAACGACTACTCTTGACCGTCCTCTGTTTTATCTTGAGATGAAGCTTCGTGGTTTTCATTATTGTGACGAAGTTCGTCTACTTGCTGATCAAAATCTTTTTTCTCAGCGGCTTGCTTTTCAGCATCTTTCTCTTCTAAAGCGCGTTTTGCTTCTTCAAAAGTTTGAGCTTTTTCGCTTGGATATTCTGAATTCTCAGTTCCAGCAGGCATTTTGCCTTCTTCAAACAATGACTTGATTGCTTTTGCATCCAATGTTTCATATTCAAGCAGTTTTTCGGCAATCAATTTATGTTGCGCACGATGTTCTTCGATGATCTCATGTGCTTTTTGATGTGCCTCCATCAAGATACGGCGTACTTCCTGATCGATCTCGAAAGCAACTTGTTCTGAGTAAGCTTTGGTTTGACCATAATCACGACCGACGAAGACCTGATGATTGCCTTCATACTGAACTGGACCTAGTTTGTCGCTCATACCATATTCTGTGACCATACTTCTAGCTAAAGCTGTTGCTTGTTCAAAGTCATTGGATGCTCCGGTTGATTGAACGCCGAAAATGATTTCTTCTGCTGTCCGTCCACCAAGCAATCCGACGATTTGTTCAAACATATCTTCTTTCGTCATTAAGAATTGATCTTCTTTAGGTAATGCGATCATGTAACCGCCAGCACGGCCCCGAGGGATGATCGTTACTTTGTGAACGACCCGCGCACGGCTTAAGACTAAACCGACGATCGTATGACCCGCTTCATGGTAAGCAACCATTTCGCGTTCTTTTTTATTGATGACACGATCTTTCTTCGCAGGTCCTGCGATTACCCGATCTTCTGCTTCATCAATATCAGAGGCATCGATTTTCTTTTTATTGCGACGGGCAGCGACTAGCGCAGCTTCATTTAAGACATTCTCTAAATCAGCACCAGCAAAACCAGGTGTTTGTTGTGCTACGACTTTCAAATCCACATCATCCGACAACGGTTTGTTCCGTGCGTGAACTCGTAAAATAGCTTCACGGCCTTTAACATCCGGACGGCCAACAAGAATTTGTCGGTCAAAACGACCTGGACGTAACAAGGCTGGGTCTAACACGTCGGAACGGTTGGTTGCTGCAATAACAATAACTCCTTCATTGCCATCAAATCCATCCATTTCAACTAATAACTGATTCAACGTTTGCTCACGTTCATCATGTCCACCACCCATGCCGGCACCACGTTGGCGCCCAACCGCATCGATTTCATCGATAAAGATGATGGCCGGTGCGTTTTTCTTGGCTGTTTCAAATAGATCCCGGACACGGCTCGCTCCGACCCCGACAAACATTTCCACAAAGTCTGAGCCTGAGATAGAGTAAAACGGAACGCCAGCTTCTCCGGCAACCGCTTTTGCTAGCAATGTTTTCCCTGTCCCTGGAGGTCCTTCTAGCAGCACACCAGCTGGGATTCTCGCACCTAATTCGACAAAGCGTCGTGGATCTTTCAAAAATTCGACCACTTCGACTAATTCTTGTTTCTCTTCTTCAGCACCCGCTACATCAGAGAAACGAACGCGATTGGCTTTTTTGTCGGCCTCTTTCGCTTTGGATTTTCCAAAGTTCATGACACGGCCGCCACCGCCGCCACCGCCGCCTTGCTGGCTCATCATCATATAGAAGAAGAAAATGATGATTACGATTGGCAAGAAACTAATCAGCAACGATAACCAAACACCACTGTTCGATTCTTCTTCGATCGTTGTTTTAACCCCTTGATCCTTCGCTAATGTCGTAACCTCGCTCAATGTCGAGTCATTCGGCAAAATGATCGTTGTAAAACGTGTCGTACTTGCTTGCGTGCTTCCTAGTACGGAAAGCCCATTGTCATTGCTGACGGTTTGTTCGGTATTGTATTCACCGACGATCCGGTAAACACCGTTAGCAGGCTGAACAGTAAACTGTTTGACCTTTCCGTCTTTCAGCTGCTCCGTAAATGTTGAGTACTCGATTGTTGGCGTTTGCTGATTGCCATTTCCAAAAATGAAATAGACGACCATGACCATTGCTAACAAGACAAGTACATAATATAAGGTATTTTTGATCATACCGTTATTTTTCTTATTCATGCGTACCTCCTTGGCTATTTTGTTTTATCAATCCTGACCATTTAATTGTATCACAACTGATTTAGATCAGTCACTAATTTGATTGATAAACGCTTGGTTTTAAGACACCCACATAAGGGAGGTTACGGTATTGTTCCGCGTAATCCAATCCATAGCCGACCACAAATTCGTTCGGTACATCAAAGCCAATATAGTCGGCATCGATTTTCACCACACGTCCTTCTGGTTTGTCTAGCAATGTCACGATTTTAACCGACTTTGCTTTGCGATATTTAAATAGGTCTACTAGATAGGCTAATGTGCGACCGCTATCAATAATATCTTCTACGATCAGCATATCTCGGCCTTCGACATTTGTATCCAAATCTTTCAAAATCTTCACTTCGCCAGAAGAAATTGTCGCGTTTCCATAACTAGAAACATCCATAAAGTCCAATTCCAAATGACAGTCCATTTCTCGGACGATGTCTGCCATAAAAGGAACAGCTCCTTTTAATACGCCAACAACCAATGGATTCTTATCTTTGTAGATTTCCGTCAGTTCTTTACCTAGTTCAGAACAACGATTTTGGATCTCTTCACGAGTAATCAAAATTTTCTCAATATCTTTGTCTAACATAAAGTTCTCCTTCCAACTCTTACTTCCGATATTTATAAAGAAGTATGTAGTGTATTTTATCAGTTTCTTGCTCAATACTCAAATAGGAAAATAGATAAGGCAAAAGTGCCAATACATTCTCTTGAGCGTCTGTCAGGACCCAACTAGCAGCACGCTTTTCATTCGAAATCTTCTCATCGATAAAGAAACGCCTGATTTTTTTCGTAAGACCTGGTTTCAGCTGTAACCGATCCCCTGGTTTTCGCTTCCGCAAAAAAACTGTCGCAGGATATTGTATCGGTAAAATTTGTGAAATCTCTGACCAATCCATGACTTTTTCTGGAACTTGGGCGTCACTTGGAATGTAGCCGATCCATTCATGGTCCGACAAAAAGAAACTTTCACCTTTTTTTAGAACAAAATGCGTCTCATCTACCTGCGTTTGGAGGTGAGAGCCTTTTTTAACAGCAGTGACTTTCAACTGATCATAAACTCGAACAATCTGCCAGTCTTGATTTAAATCGATTATCCACTGACTGGGATTATGTTCTAGCAGATACAGCAACTGCTCTCGTTGTTTAGTATTGTACGAGATTCCTTTATCATGGGAAACTTTCTGTAGCAAACCTTCAAAAAAGTAATAGCGTTCTGCTGCGGTAAACGCAGCCAATTCATCCAAGTTTAAAAAATAGCCTTCAGCTTCCTCATGAAGTATCGTGGCGAGCCAATCTGATTGCTGCTTTTTGATCAATTGGTCAGCATAGATCATCTCTTGAGAAAGCTGCTGAAAATGATCAAGAGCTCTCGGGTTCTCTGCTTTCAGCAGAGGGACCGCTTGATGACGCAGACGATTTCTTTGAAACAGCGTTTGCTGATTCGTTTCATCTTCGAAATAAGCGATCCCTCTCCTTCTTGCATAGTCTCTAATCTCCTCTTTGGCGATCGTTAGGAAGGGACGGATCAAATAACCGTTACCAAAAGGTTGCTTGCGCTTGATTCCCGAAGCGTTTTGCAAGCGTCCCTCTCGGACCATCTTCATCAGCATCGTTTCCATCTGGTCATCTGCATGATGAGCGGTTAATAACCAATCATAACTCTGAAGAGTCATCGTTTCTGCAAAAAAATGATAGCGGAACTCTCTAGCGGCCGCTTCGATGCCATTTTGGGGCGGATCTTGCCAAACTCGTTCATAATATGGAATCCCGCGCGTTTGACAATAGTCCTTCAGAAACGCTGCTTCGTCGTCTGAAGCTTCCCGCAGATTATGATTGACATGAGCCACGCCAAATGTTCCTTGCTGAAACAACTCTTCGATCACATGGAGTAAAACCATTGAATCCACGCCTGTCGAAACAGCAAGCAAACAAGTAGCATCCTCTACCCATCCATCGGCTTTGATTGCATGATAGACTTTTTGCTTAAGCATTCTATCCCTCCGTGTCTCTTGCTTCTATACTTAACTTCAAACTAAAAATGACTGTCTATTGCTAAGAAAGAGAAATATCCGAACTATGCCGATTCCAAAACGCCGTGCTCCACGGCGAAAGCCTACTACATGGTAGGAGTAATCGGATATAGTTCGGATATTTTTTGAAATACTTATCGTTACGTCACAAATTCTTTTGACAACTTGCTCATCCTGTTTAGTTACGTCGACCGCCACGGCCGCCGCGTTTACCTTCCGTATTACGTCGTAATGAAGATAAACGATCATCACTATCTTTTAGAAAAGAACTCATCAATGAATCGAAGTCTTGTTTATTTACGTTCGTCGGTTGATTGCGTGAAAAAGATTTCTTCGGACTTGACCGATTGAATTCTTTTTTAGGAAAATCACGTTTTTCTTCCGGCTTTGCTTCTGCTTTACGGATCGATAGCCCGATTTTTCCATCATTGCCGATTGCCGTCACAACAACGGTTACTTCATCGCCAATAGACAACACGTCATGAATGTCTTTCACAAACCCATTTGATACTTCGCTGATATGTACCAAACCAGTTTTCCCCTCACCAAGATCAATGAACGCACCAAAATTTGTAATACCAGACACTTTGCCCTTTAGTTTCGCTCCAACTTCGATTGACATATAAAAAATGTTCCTCCTAATTTTTACCCATTTAATCATTTCAACTACTGCGATGAGTAGGTATGACCTTGTTTATTCCGAATCACTTGTCTTTGTATCACTAGCATTTGCCTCATCACCGCTTGTTTCTGTTTTTGAATCAGAAGCATCCGGCAAGACAGGGTAGATCTTTTCATTTTTCTTTGAATAAAAGAATCTACTGCGAGCTAATTTTGCAACGTATTCGTCATCTTGCAACAGTGCCACATCTCGCTTAAGTTGTGTCACTTTTTTGTCCGCTGCTTCTTGTTTTGCTACTGTTTCTGCTTTATACTCTTGTAATTTTTGCAGACGCATTTGATCATTGAACATTTGAATACCTACGATTGCAAAAATCACTAGCGCTGCAACAAAAACAGCTACAAGTCGACGTCGACGAAAGACCACTTGTCGTCGTTCTTTTTCGAACTTGGCAAATTGCTCTTTGGCATACTCGGTCTGCAATAGTTCTATTTGTTTGTTTGGCTCTTTATCCATGCTGACCTCGCTCCTGTCACTGTGATTGTTTTTTCCATTATACCAACATCCACAAAAGTTGTCTAACTGAAAATGGGACAAAAATCAAGCATTTTCTGAGATACGTTCTTCTTTGAGGATCTCGTACATTTTAGCTGCATCTTCTTTTTTAGTTGATTCGTGCAATTCTTGTACTTTTATTTCTAATACTTTATTTCCAAACTGAATACGCACCGTATCGCCAACTTTGATATCACTGCTGGATTTTGCCAATTTGCCATTGATTTGGATACGCCCTTTATCTGCTACTTCTTTTGCAACAGATCTACGTTTGATAATCCGGGATATTTTTAAAAATTTATCTAATCTCATTTTTTCCACCTCTTAATTTCAACAATTTTTTTCCAAACGGAACGAGCAGCCATTCTCGAATCGTTAATAATTTAACTTTGAGAGCCATTATAATGAAAACTGTCCCGCCAAAAAAGACCCCTCCAAGGCAAAAAATCAGCGCTTGCAGTCTTTTCGTCACTGGACCTCCACTCAACAGAGTGATCACACCATAATATAAAAACAGTGCGCAAGCCATGATCCCTAAACAAAGCAGGAGTTTTTTGCCATACCCTTGCTCTGTCCAAAAGCTGTTCAATGCTTTTTTCTCAGAAAACACAAAATAGATTAAAGTACCGATCAAACCTAAAAGGGTACTCAAACTTGCACCAGTTGTTCCTAAAAGATAGGTCAAGGGCCACGTCAGCAAACCTTTAAGCAAAAGGCCGCATCCTGCTGCATAAATCCCTACACGGAATTGGTTCCGGCTTTGTTGGATGCTTTGATACGCTTGGATTGCAGCCATCAAAGCGACCGCAAAAACAAATAAGACCAACGCACTGTTGCCGGCACCATCTTTAAAAAGAGCGAAGTTGATATAAGGAAGCAGGATAGCCAAGCCAACTGCAGAAGCACTGGCAATCCCTAAAGTCAACCGCAAGTACATCTTAGCTGATTTTTCAAACAAATGCTGATTTTTGACTGTCAGATATTTCGTCAATGTTGGCAAGAAAGTCGAACTTAGAGCCATCGCTACCACGAGACCTAACTGAACCAATGGCTGTCCTCGGTCATAGATCCCTTTTGCAATGCGGGCACTTTGTTCCGTCAAACCGTTGGCTTCAAGTGAGTTCGTCATCAAAAAGGAATCTGCCAACTGAAACAAAATCAAAAAACCGCTGTAAATAGTCAACAGTCCCCCTTCAATCAAAAAACGGCGACGCAAGGAAGGAGCATGTGCGGTAGGCATAGTTTTTGTGGGGATCGCTAACGACCGACCGGTGATTTTCCGACTATAATAGCTTAAAATCCCCCACGCTGCAAGTCCGCCAATCAATGCGCCGGACATTGCCAAAGTCCCAGTCTGATAAACATCCCATGAGAAGAGATGAAAAAAACTGGCCGCTACTAAAATCACTCCGACTCGAAGGAGCTGTTCTACTACTTGGGAAACTGCCGTCGGTACCATCTGTAAATTTCCTTGGAAACTCCCACGATAAAAAGTCAGGGGTGGTACAAAGAGGAATGTAAATGATACCACGCGGATCAAAGATGCCAGTCCTGCGTCTCCCATGACCCGAGCGATAACATCGGCAAAGAAAAACGTCGTTGCCCATAGTCCAATCGCTGTCCAAAAAACATACGGATAGATGACTTGGATCTGGGCACGCTGCTTCTGAGGATCAGGTTGTTCGGCGATCACGCGCGAAATAAATTGCGGCAACCCAGATAAAGCCAATGTCATAGCTAATCCATAGATTGGATAGACTTGCTGATAGACGTAAAACCCTTCGTCACCAACTAAGTTTTGGAAAGGGACGCGGTAAACCGCACTTAACACCTTGGCAATGAAAGAAGCAATCGTTAAAATAAATGCTCCTTCCATCGTCCGTTTTAATTGTGACTTTGGCATCTTCTCCGCCCCTTTATAACTAATTTTCTTGTAACACGTATTTTTGTTCCCGTAGCGCTTTGACAAAATCTTGAATCTCTAACAGCCAAGTGCTTTCTTTCATCACAGCAGGAATCTGAAGTTTGATCGTCATCTGCTCGTGATCGACACCCATCGTCGCTTTAAGCTTGGTCGCTTTCAACGCTTCAAACAGCTGTTCGACAGAATAGTTTTTGGTGCCAACTTTACTTAACGTTAGGATCACTGTTTGCTGCTGTTTACGGATCGTATCTAACAATGCCCGATCCCCATTCATTTTGATTTCTCCGACAGTTAATAGGTGAGCCACTTCGACCGGATATTCTCCAAAGCGATCAAGCAGATCATCCTGCAGCTCATCCACCGCTTCTTGAGAATCCAGTTCACGGATGCGTTTATAAATTTCAATTTTTTGCCGTTCATCTTCTATATAAGAAGTTGGCAGATACGCATCAATGCCAAGGTCGATCTCAACCGTTGTTTTCTCCGCTTGTGTATTTTTCCCTTGTTTACGCGCCACGGATTCTGACAGCATTTGAGAGTACATATCAAACCCAACAGCATCAATAAATCCGTGCTGTTGCGCCCCCAAGAGATTTCCTGCACCTCGAATCGAAAGATCACGCATCGCGATTTTAAATCCGGAACCTAATTCTGTAAAGTCTTTGATTGCCTGGAGCCGCTTTTCACTGACTTCGTTCAAAATTTTTTGCTGTTCGTACATAAAATAAGCATACGCAACACGATTGCTTCGACCGACACGACCTCGCAATTGATAAAGAGTAGACAAGCCCATGTAATCCGCATTTTCTACAAATAATGTATTGGCGTTCGGAATGTCGACCCCAGTTTCGATGATCGTGGTTGTCACCAACACATCGTATTGTCCTTCGATAAAATCAAACAATGTGTTTTCTAGCTGGATTTCTGTCATCTGCCCATGGGCATACCCAATACGCGCATCTGGAACTAACGCTTGGAGCTCTTCGACTTTACGTTCAATCGTATCTACTCGATTATAGAGATAAAAAACTTGTCCTCCCCGTGCCATCTCCCGCAAAATAGCTTCTCGAACTGCACCTGGATTCATTTCCATCACATAAGTTTGAATAGGATAGCGATTTTCCGGTGGCGTTTCAATCACAGAAAGATCCCGCACCCCCAACATGGACATATGCAGTGTCCGGGGAATCGGGGTAGCCGTCAATGTAAGAACATCGACTTGCGAGCGTAATTGTTTCAAGCGCTCTTTGTGTTTGACGCCAAAACGCTGTTCCTCATCGATCACCAATAATCCCAGATCTGCAAACTCTACATCTTTAGACAGCAGGCGATGCGTGCCAACTAAAATATCAATTTGGCCCTTTTTCACTTGCTCGATCGTTTCCGTTTGCTGTTTCTTCGTTCGAAAACGGCTTAACAAACCGACATTGACTGGAAACCCTTCAAAGCGATCCAGCATTGTTTCATAATGCTGTTGTGCTAAAATCGTTGTCGGCACCAGAAAGGCTACTTGCTTACTCTCTTTGATGGCCTTGAAAGCCGCCCGCAATGCCACTTCTGTCTTCCCAAAGCCAACATCTCCGACTAATAAGCGATCCATTGGTTTTTCTTTTTCCATATCACGTTTGATCTCCGCAGTGCTGCGTAATTGATCATCTGTCTCAGAGTAAGGAAAGGCATCTTCAAATTCTTTTTGATAGCCATCATCAGGCTGAAACGCGTAACCTTTCTCCGATTCGCGTTTTGCGTATAAAAGAATGAGATCATCTGCAATGTCCTCGATTTTTGCTGAAACTTTTCGTTTCGTTTTCGCCCACTCACTGCCGCCTAATTTATTGATCTTTGGCGTTTTAGATTCAGAGGCAACATATTTTTGAATCAGATTCAACTGGGTAACTGGAATAAACAGCTTATCATCATTTTGGTAGAGGATGGTCATGTAGTCTTGGTGTACACCATCTACTTCCAGCGTTTCCATACCAATGTATTTACCAATCCCGTGATTCGCATGGACGACATAGTCGCCGGCTTTTAATTCATTGTAACTCTTCAATCGCTCCGCATTGGTCACGTTTTGACGCCGCGTACGTTTCTTGTTGATTTTTTGGAAGATTTCCTTTTCTGTGACAATGACCAACTTATCTTGGGGCATTTCAAACCCGCTTTGCAGTGTTTCTACAACGATTTGCGTTCGACCTGTAAAAAGTCGATCTGCTGTGGTTTGTACTGCGTAAATGGAGTGATCACGAAAATCTTGTTCCAATTTTTTTGCTCGTTCTGAATCACTTACTAAAAAGACAACCGTTTGTTGTTGTTTCTCCCAGCGATCTACTTCAACTTTCAGCAAACCCATTTGGCTGAAAAATTGTTGCATTGGTCGATATTGAAAATTGTGGATCGCTTGAAAACGAAGATTTCCCATCCCCTTTTGAAAAAGCGAGAAGAAACTTGTAGAAAATTGTTCTTTTTGAATCAGCTGCTGGACATCTTGCCCGAAAGATTGCTCAGAAAAAACGCGAAGTTCTGCAATTTTTTGTGTATGCCACTCAGCTTCTTCTCGTTCAATCTCGCGGTTTGTCTCCATAATACGAGCATAATCATCGATCATCAGCAGTGCATCTTTTGAAAAATAATCCAAAATGCTCGTCGGTTGCTGATACAAAAGATCCGCATAATAACGAGCATTCTCGTCAGGTATGCCACTTTGCCAAGCCGATGCTAATTGACCAAAATAATCTTCTAAAAAGTTTTTATCTGTGGTCTCTTTCACTACAGCGAGCCGTTTCTTCAGCAACTCTTGCAGAACTTTTTGTCCATGAGCTAAATCAGCTGGCGAAAACACTAATTCTGTTGTGGGAACAATCGTTACTTCTGACAACGTTTCTACTGAACGCTGTGTTTCCACGTCAAAAGAGCGCATCGAGTCGATCTCCACATCGAAAAGCTCGATCCGCACCGGATATTCAGCTTTCAAAGGATAAATATCCAAAATGCTTCCACGAATACTAAATTCACCAGGTTTGCCAATCATTGATTGCCGCTCATACCCCATCAATACCAATTGCTGCGGCAACTGATCTAAATTGATCTCATCCCCCACATGCCAAGAAAATTGGTAGTTCAGCCAAGTATCTTTAGCAGGCAGATATTTCCGCAATGCAGCGATCGGCATGACGTAAATTCCTTTTTTTCCGGTAGCGACAGCATTCAATGCTGTCACTCGCTCCGCTCGAGCTTCTGGTGAAGCAAACGCCATTTCGGCCGACAACACTTCATCCACCGGAAAGACATACACGTCGTCAATAATATTCCGCAAATCTTCGGCAACTTGATTGGTATAATAAAGATTTGGTGTAACAACAATGACTTGCCGATCAAATTTCTGATAAGCTCCGGCAAAAGCTAATGTTTTTGCGGAACCTGCTAAGCCAGTCAATAGCTGTCGAGATGCGTGATCCGTTAATTGTTGGTGCCAGGCAGCGACTTGCGGCACCTTATTTATTAGTTCAATCAGATCCATACAGGTCCTCCTTAATTAAATCGATTCATTGTGGCAAGAAAATCACCGGTGGTCAAGTAATCGATACTTGCTGCTGCTGCTTTATCCAAGCTTTGCAGAATCATCGGCTGGTCTTCTTTAGCAAAAGGACTTAGAACGTGATCGACCACTGTCCGGCCTGGCTGTGGTCGATCGATCCCTACTTTGATGCGATCAAATACAGATGTACCAAGATGGGAAATCAAGCTTTTCATCCCGTTATGCCCCCCCGCACTGCCTTTTTGCCGCAAACGAATTTTGCCTAACGCTAAATCAAGATCATCATAGATAACCACGATCTCTTCAGGATAAACTCCATAATAAGTCATTAAAGGCCCTACTGCCCGGCCCGATTCATTCATGAAAGTCTGAGGTTTGACCAACATGATTTTTTCACCGTTCATAAAAAATTCAGCAATTTCTGCTTCAAAAGCTGATGATTTAAAAGTAGCTTGGTATTTCTCCGCTAACGCATCGACTACCATAAACCCAACATTGTGTTTTGTTTTTTCGTATTTTTTGCCTGGATTTCCCAGACCTATAATCATTTTCATTTTTTGATCCGCTCCATTTTTTCAAAAAAATTACCACCACAAAATACTGGGCACGACAATTCTGCCCAGTAAAAACGTTCACTACGATTATAACACATAACGGACTGTTACCGTGTCTTTCCTTTGCTCAGAATTTCTCTTTCTTAAAAAAATCATTAGAAACCTTGATTTATCCTAATTCCTACAGGATAACAAAGAAAGCATTTACAAATGAAACAGCAAAAATATCTGTAACATTGTTGAGCAAATCACATGACAAAATCGCTTGAAAGTGTTAGGATGTTACCTAGTAAAACAAATATGCGGAAGGAATGATACACAAATGACTGCTAAGACAAATAAAAAAGATCACCAAAAGATAATCCTTGTTGGAGACGGTGCGGTTGGTTCCAGTTATGCATTTGCGTTAGTCACTCAAAATATTGCTCAAGAAATAGGGATCATTGATATAAATACAGCAAAAACAGAAGGAGATGCTATCGACTTATCTCATGCGTTAGCATTTACCTCACCCAAAAAAATCTATGCTGCCACTTATGCAGATGCACATGACGCCGATGTCGTGGTGATCACAGCTGGTGCGCCACAAAAACCTGGCGAAACTCGCTTGGATCTAGTCCACAAAAACTTAAAAATCAATCGTGAAGTAGTTACACAAATCGTTGATTCAGGATTTAACGGTATCTTCCTTGTCGCTGCAAATCCAGTAGATATTCTTACCTACTCAACATGGAAATTCTCAGGTTTTCCAAAAGAGCGCGTAATCGGTTCAGGAACTTCACTAGATTCTGCTCGTTTCCGTCAAGCATTAGCTGAGTTGATCGATGTTGATGCACGTAATGTCCATGCTTATATTTTAGGAGAACATGGCGATTCAGAATTCCCAGTTTGGTCTCATGCAAATGTTGCCGGATTGCAAATTTATGAATGGGTCAAAAACAACCCCGATATTGATGAAGAAGCAATGGTTAACTTGTTCTTCAGTGTTCGTGATGCAGCTTACACAATCATTGAGAAAAAAGGTGCTACTTTCTATGGTATCGCTGTTGCCTTGGCTCGTATTACTCGTGCCATTTTGGATGATGAAAATGCAGTACTGCCGCTTTCTGTCTTTATGAATGGCGAATACGGCTTAAAAGATATTTATATCGGTGCCCCTGCTATCATTAATGCCCAAGGAATCCAAAAAGTAATTGAAATTCCATTGACGGATGGAGAACAAGATCGAATGACTGCTTCTGCAAAACAATTGAAAGACATTCTAGATGAAGCTTTTGCGAAACTAGATGCGGAAGACAATCAATAAAACGATTGCTATAAGCCACTTACAAGAGTCTGTAACATAAGACCGAACAAGAAAGAGATCCTTTGAATCAAGATGCTTCGTGTACTTTGATCCAAAGAATATTGCGTAAAGCTGCTGTGCTTTTATCACACAGCAGCTTTCGTTGAATCACTTCTTGGTTGCTGTCCTATGAGCAGACTCTTTTTATAATTTAAGAATTCTCTATTTTTTCATGGAACTTTCACTTAATCAATTCGCTTTTCTTGTAGAATATGGTATGATTTAGCCGATCTATCATTTTTAAATCATCATAAAAGGAGCCTTTAAATGACACGATCCAACAAACACACACATACTCAGAGTAAGACGAAAAAGATCGTTCTGATCGCTATCGCTGCCGTTCTAGTCGTGATTGCGGGCGGATACACTTATCGAAGTACATATTATCAAGACCGTTTCTTGCCAAATACCTCGATCGATGATATTGACATCAGCAATAAAACGGTCGCTGAAGCCAATGATTTGTTGCATGACCGTTATAGCAAACAGTCTTTTACAATCAAAGAAGGCAATACGGATTGGAAAACCATCAATTTGGCTCAATTTGGTTTGCAAACGGATTTTACAAAAGAATTGGAAGATTTGAAAGATGAACAAAACCAGTGGACATGGGGAATGGCCTATGTATCTGCTGCAGAAGATAAAAAACTAGGTACCGTTTCTGTTGATCAACAAAAGTTGACAAGTGAAACAGCCACAATCAAAGAGGCTTTGGAAACCTTAAATGAAGGTCGGACCGCTTCTAAAGATGCCACATTGAAAAAAGGAGATGATGGCTTCTCGATTGAACCAGAAGTTGTTGGTGATGCCATTGACGTCGAACAAACTGTCGCGGATTTACAAAAAGCAATTACTAGCGGCGAAAGTGAATTGGATTTGACTGCGTATCAAAAGAAACCTAGCGTTACTTCTGATGACAAAGAACTAGCAAAAGAAATGGAATCATTGAATAAAATTGCTCAAGTAAATGCTAATTATTCCATCAATGGCTCAACTTTCCAGATTCCGACCGCAACAATCATGGATTGGCTCTCTTATAAAGATGGAAAAACCACGATTGATGAAGAAAAAGTACGGAATTATGTAGCAGACCTAGGGAACCAATACAACACAAGCACCAATGCTTCTACGTTCAAAAGCACGAAACAAGGCGAGGTATCCGTACCAGCTGGGACACTAAGTTGGACGATCCAAACTGATTCTGAAACAAGTGCATTGATCGAAGCCTTAAAGACTGGAGAAGACTTTACTCGTTCCCCAGTGGTCTTGGGTAGTGCAGATCCAAGTGGTCCACTGTTTGGAAACACTTATATCGAAGTTGATTTAAAAAATCAACATATGTGGTATTACAAAGACGGTGCAGTCGCTCTTGAAACAGACATCATTTCTGGAAAACCTAAATCACCCACTCCTACAGGTGTATTTTACGTTTGGAACAAAGAGCGGAATGCTACATTGACCGGCGAAGATTATTCTTCTCCTGTTGACTACTGGATGCCTATTGATTGGACCGGCGTTGGGATTCATGATTCAGATTGGCAACCAGAATATGGTGGCGATTTATGGAAGACCCGCGGGTCTCACGGATGTGTCAATACTCCACCAGGTGTGATGAAAGAATTATTTGGTATGGTAGAAGTAGGAACGCCTGTTATCGTTATTTAATCTATATAATCCAAAAAGGACGGAGAATTATTTCTCCGTCCTTTTTTTATACCCGATTCTGGTTTCTGATCGTAATCGTCAGTACAAAAAGTAATATGCCCGATACGACCCAAATCGTTCGGTGAAAAAGAAACATACCTAATAAACTGCTGCTGACTGCCCCGAAGAAAAATCCTCCGATGATCATCGCGATATACTTGATCTTATAATCTACAGTAGCATCTTTTTTGAAGAAACGCTGATAAAGATAATCCGCCATTGAACGCAAATTTCCGGTCGTCATCGTCGTTGCATAGGGCATTCCAGCTAATCTGCGATAAGAAGCATATTGGATGGCTGCAAAAAAAGAAAGTCCAGAATCCACAAAGACATTTGGCAATGTCTGAGCAAAAAATCCTAAAAGAAAAATACCGAGTGCTTCAAAGAAGAGGGCTACATTTTGCCAAACAATTCTACCACCTGTTGGGAAACGATGCTGCAAGCCATTAGTCACTATGATCCCTATCAAAAACAGCAAAATTGGCGGTAAATATCTGGCAGCCTGTCCAAACTCTCCAGATGCCAAATTGATTCCTAACAAAATGACATTTCCTGATTGCATACTGGCAAACACTTCTCCATGAAAGAGATAAGTATATGCGTCTAAGAATCCCCCTGCCATTGCTAAGGCAACTCCTACTGGTAGACTTTCATGCACCACGATATCCGGTTGTCGTCTATTCGGATCATTTATTTTACTGCTGTGATCTGCTTGCATCTTTTCCGCCTCTATCTTTACTTTACTATTTCTAGCTGATTGATTGCATTTTAGTTATGGTTGCTGTTAAAAAACTAATCTTATTTTCTTTTCTTGCCTCGCTTTTGCCAACTAAGAATCCCCCAACTAAGCAAGACAGCTGTCAGTGCTCCAGCTGAATCGAGCATGACATCTTGGAACAAAGGTGTACGGCCACCGGTCAACATTTGATGGTACTCATCCATCCCTGCATACCCTGTTGCTGCCAACCAGCCAAAGAAAGCTGACAGCCAATAGGGAATTTTTCGATAGCTCAATGATAGAAATAAGCTACCTCCTAATACAAAGTAAGTAAAGAAATGAGCCCCTTTACGAATAAAAAATTCCACAAAAGAAAAATAACCTTTTTCGGCAATACTGATTTCAGATCCTGCATAAGAGAAAGCGAATTTGCTCAACCATTCTTTCAATGGCTCTTCTTTTAACAGGCGAGAAAGCAAACCGACTTGTGATTGTTGTTCATAAGTTTGTGACGAACTAATAAATAAAATCACCATCACAGCTACCGCAATCGTGAAATAAAAATTTGGTTCTTTCCACATTTTTTTCATCATCTCAGCTCCTCATTTTCTAATCTTACCATTTTCAGTATTCTCTGCAACTACTTTTCGAAGGGTGTGCTATACTTATTACCATCTGATAAACGAAAGGAGCAACACCCAAGATGACTTATTCTCTCAACTGGGACCTTGATTCGATTTTTTCAGGCGGCAGCACGTCTACCCAACTGCAAGAACGAATGTCCCAACTAGATGCACAAATCAAAACTTATCGCACAAAAGTAGATGCGTGGCAACCCGACAATGCCTCTCAACCAGAGGAATTAGCTGAATTATTATCATTGTCCGAAACAATCAGTAAAGGATTTTCTCAGTGCAGCAGCTTTATCAATGCATTGCTATCTGCCAACGTTAATGACAATCAGGCAAAATTACTTTCGGGCGATCTCTATGCCAAATTGCCAATGCTACAAGCAGCCGAAACAGTTTTTTCGAAAAAATTGACAGAAATTTCTGATGAAGACTGGGAGACACTTTTGAAAGAAGAACCCTTTGCGACTATCGCCTTTCGTTTGAGCGAAATTCGTCGCGACGGCAAGGAGCTTTTGTCGGAAGCAGAAGAAACGATTATTAACACACTTTCTTTAGACGGACTAAATGCTTGGAGTCAGCATTATGATACGATTGTTGCTTCGATTGCGATTCCATTTACCCGGTCGGATGGAACAACGATTACTCTTTCAGCTGGTCAAGCTTTCAACAAAATGATGGGTGACCCAGATCCTGAAGTTCGTGCTCAACTATTTGCGGAGTGGGAAAAAGCTTGGGGAGAAAAAGAAGGTTTATTTGCCGATACATTGAATCATCTGGATGGATTCCGTCTCTCCAATTACAAACTGCACGGTGTAGATGACTATCTGAAGGAGCCTCTCGAGTATAATCGCCTGCAAAAAGCGACATTAGACGCAATGTGGGGAACGATCCAGAAGAACAAACAACCGATCGTGGACTTTTTGACACGAAAAGCCCAATTATTCGGAAAAGAAAAAATGGAGTGGCAGGATCAAGATGCTCCGATCATTTTAGGTGAAATGAAGGAACGTACCTATACATTCGATGAAGCAGCTGCTTTCATTTTAGAAAACTTTAAAAAATTCAGTCCCAAAATGGCTGATTTTGCGCAAGAAGCCTTTGAAAAAAGTTGGATCGAAGCAGAAGATCGTCCTGGCAAACGTCCTGGCGGTTATTGTACAAGTCTGCCTGAAACAAGAGAATCACGTATTTTCATGACTTATAGTAATTCCGTCAATGAGGTAGCCACTTTGGCGCATGAGTTAGGTCATGCTTTCCATAGTAGTGTTCTTTGGGACTTGCCGCAGCTTAATCAGGATTATGCGATGAATGTGGCTGAAACTGCAAGTACCTTTGCCGAACTAATCGTTGCTGATGCAACATTGAAAGAAGCAAAAACAAAAGAAGAAAAAATCAATTTGTTAGATGCCAAAATGCAAAATGCCATTGCCATGTTCATGAATATCCATGCCCGCTTTATTTTTGAAAACAATTTTTACCAAGCACGGCAAAAAGGGCTGGTTTCTGCTGAACAAATCACAGAAATGATGGTGGCTGCACAAAAAGAAAGTTACGCCGATGGATTAGCTAGCTATCACCCACATTTCTGGGCGGCAAAACTACATTTCTTTATTGATGATGTTCCTTTCTATAACTTTCCTTACACATTTGGCTATCTTTTCAGCATGGGAATCTATGCTTATGCCAACCAAAAAGGGACGAGTTTTGAAGAAGAATATATTGCTTTGTTACAAGACACAGCTTCTATGCCGACGGAAGAATTGGCCCAAAAACATTTAGGCGTTGATCTGACAAAACCTGATTTCTGGCAAGCCGGAATCGATCGGGTCTTACAAGATATCGATACCTTCATGGAGTTGACAGAAGAATATTTATAACAAAAAACAAGCGCAGATTTCTGCGCTTGTTTTTTGTTACTATCAACTATTTAATAGTGTTAATCCGATAGTTAAATACCCCGCATAGAGACACCAAATCAGATAAGGTACAAAAAGATAGGTGGCTCTTTTATCGATTCGGGCAAATAAAAACATACAGACGATGACTGTCAAAACCAATAAGACGATAACCACTGTTCCTACCCAATAAAGATTCCAGCCAAAAAAGACAATACTCCACAAAAAGTTCAACACTTGCTGGATACCAAAGAAGATATAGGCTTGTTTCTTAAATGCTGGATTTACTTTCGCAATGATGAGTAAAAACAAAGCTGTCCCCATAAAGGCATATAAAATCGTCCAAACGATACCAATAATCCCTCCTGGAGGTGCCAAAAACGGTTTGTCCATTTGGGCATACGTCGCAGCAATATCACCCGCGAACAAGCTGGAAATGATCCCAGTAATCTCGATTCCTACCACACAAACAAGCCAAAGCAAAAATTTCATTTCTATCGCTCCCTTTCGTTCTCCACTTTTCTTCCGCTACTCGGTTAAATGAATCTAGCAACGGTTTGCTGCTTTTGCTTTAGTTTCTAATATTATGGTATCATTCCTACCTTCATTTCAAAAAAGTAATGCTCGTCTCAAAGAGATCGTTGGTCGATTTCAGCTCTAGTTGTCTAATAACGACCTGCTATACTTGCTTTGTTGTTGGGCAACATATTTATAAAGCGAACCATAACGGCTCTTGTACCCTTTCTTCCAAGGCTTGTCTTTACCACAAAAATGCAGCAATACAGTATGATTGATGACCCAGTCTAAGTCCCAGTGTCCTAGGCTGATCGTTTCATATGTACGGTTTTTTCTTACATCATAATTATATAGTTGGTCTGGAATTCCCAAGATCCGATCCCCATACAGCCCATTTAGAATATCTTGATCCGGTAAAAATAAATTCAATTGATTCTTCTGAATAAATGCCGCAATTTCTTTTTCTTTTACTTCTTGACGTAACTGAGTCAGATTCATCAGCAAAACGCCCGAATTGAAATATCCTTCAGACTCATAATTTTTGAGACGCACTTTATTGATGACTGTCGTAACCTCTGTTAATTTTGAATGGCTTGCTGCCGCATAAAGATGATCTTCAAGCGGTAATTCATATAGCGGCTGCAAATCGTTGATACACAATATGTCTGCGTCTAAATATAAGACCTTATCTAGATCTTTCGGCAAATAATTTTGGGCCAATAACCGGTAATAGATCGACTCTGGATAACGATCACTGACAGGGGCTTGTTTAAAAATAGATCCTGTACCGATAATGACTGGATGGTAGACAATTCCCAGTCCATGACAAAATTGATTCAATTCCTCTGTCTGAGCAAGTTCCTTCTCTTGTAAAACAAATGCATCCAATCGGCTTGCCGATGTGTGCAACCAAATTGAATAGAGGGTTGTTTTTAATTGTTCTACAAACGTATCGTCAATCGCAAACAGCAGGTTCATACTTTTCTTCACTCCTTAAGCAATCATTGAAAACTGCTTGTATCTATCTTCGTACTATTAGTATACCTGATTCTCAGAATCTATACGAAAACAAACCATTCGGCCATCAAAAACAAAAAAACCAAAGCAGCGAGCACTTTGGTCGTTATGGTTTTCGATGATTTAAAAGATCTGGTTTCATGTCTAACATGGAATACCCGCGAACATCATACCGATTTCGGCTTCTTGAATAATCGATCGGTCTTCCCGATTCTAAATAAATAATCTGCTCTAATTCCAAAACTGGATCATCCGATTGACACTTCAAATATTGACGATCATACTCATCACTTTTCGCTGCTTGAAATGTCCGATAAGCACCGGCAAACTTATAATTCAACTCTTCTAACAAATAATCATATACCGATCGATGCAAGATTTCTTTCGTTAATCCCGTCACTAAATCTACTGGCATAAACGAATGTTCCAAAATATAAGGTTGCCCATCTAATATTCGCAAACGAATCACATGATACACCGGCTCTTCCGCAGCGACCTTCAACATCTCTTGTACTCTGCTATCTGGGAAACAGACTTCGAAGGTAATTACCTGACTTTGTAAATCTCTTTTTTGCATTTTCATCTGGTAACTAAGTCCTTTGTATTCGTTTACAGAAGACGTGTCACGATCCCAAAAAGAATGGTTCAACACTTTCGTCCCAGATCCTCGTTTCGAAAGCAACAGTCCCTCCATGATCAAAATATTGATGGCATTCTTAATGGTCATCCGACTGACACCAAATTCTTTTACTAACTCCGTTTGATGCGGCAGAAAGCTCTCTTTGGGATAAGTTCCATCTTTGATTCTTTTTCGAAGGACATCTGCTATCTCAACATACTTTGGCACAACATTCACCTCACATCCTATTAATTAAAAAAGACTGCGGCATAAGCAACAAAGACGACTACCCATCCTGTTGCTTTAGCCACCAACTAGCAACTAAAGCAACAGGATTGTCATTTTCATTCGTTCGGGTAGTTTCGTCTTGTTCTGACTTATGTCCCAGCCTAATTTTGATCGGTTAGATTTCTTTCAGACGACGATTTTCTTGGATCTGTGCCATCTTCACGAATGGAAGATAGATCACGATCGAGATAATCAAATTAACTGCAGCTAAGATTCCGCCAGCAATGCTTTGTGTTGATAAGATCCCACCAATGATCGGTGGTGTTGTCCAAGGCGCAATAACGGTACATGCTGGTACCAGTCCTGTTGCTGTGGCAAAATATGCAGTTGAAACTAATACAAGTGGTGTCAAAACATAAGGGATGAACAAAATTGGATTCAACACGACTGGCAATCCAAACATCACTGGTTCATTGATCATAAATACCCCTGGAGCCAATGATAATTTCGCTACAGTCATATAGGCTTTATGATGACGAGCAACCAAGAAAATTGCGATCAATAAGCCTAATGTTGCACCGGTACCACCTATATTAACAAATGAATCAAAAAACGGCTTATTTACAATATACGGCAATTTGTCTCCTGCTTCAAGCGCTTTCGTATTCGCTTCGATAGCTGGAATGTTAATCGTTTGCATAAATGGATCGATGATATTTGCACCATGCAAACCAAAGAACCAAAGGAAAGCAGAAATGAACCCTAGTAGCAATGCAGCTGGATAAGAGTTTGCCAATCCCATGAATGGTTGTTGCACAAGCTCATAGAAAGATAGAACCAAACTTGATACACCAAATGCTTGGAAGATTGCTGTGAACAATGCAAAAATCGAAATAGTGATCATTGCTGGGAACAGCGCTGCAAAAGAACGAGAAACTGCAGGTGGTACACCATCAGGCATGTTGATCACTAGACGAGGATTGCCTGCCAAACGACGGAAGATCTCAGGAGAAATAATAGCAACGATCAATGCCAAAAATAATCCTTGTGAACCAAGACCCGCAGCTGTCAGCAAACCATCAGCATCTGTGGCCATTGCACCTAATGCAAAAAAACTGGCAACTGAAATTGCTCCTGCTCCTAATGCATCTTGGTCATAGCTCTTGGCCAAGTTATAAGAAACTGTGAATGCAATCAATAAAGCTAAAATAGAAAATGTACCTGCAGATAAATTATTGCCAAATGCTTGCCAGGTGCCTTCACCAAAAATACCGTTCATAAAATCAATATAAGCTGGAATAGGCAAATTATTGATCAATACCCCAAAAGATCCCAAGATCATCAATGGCATCGTTACGATAAAACCGTCACGAATCGCAACTAGATGACGTTGTGAACCGATTTTGGAAGCAATAGGAATAAAATGCTTCTCCATAAACGCGATAAACTTATTCATTTTTTTCTCCTTTCAAAAACCATCCTATAATTTAGTGAAACCGATTTCCTCTATAGAATACCACGCTTACATTTATAAGTCTAGTCTTTTTAGTTATAAAACTGAGCATGGATTATACAGTCCTATTCTTTTGCTATAGACAGCACCATTTTTTGACAATAAAAAAAACACAGTGAAGCAATCTTCACTGTGTTTTGAATCAAAAGCCGTTATTGTCAGAAACCTCTTTGTACCAGCGACCAGACTTTTTAATTGTGCGCTTGGCATCATGATTCAAGTCAACTGAGATGAAGCCATAACGATTTTTATATGCGTTCGTCCAAGACCAGTTATCCATACATGTCCACATATGGTAGCCAACACAGTTGGTACCCTCTTGGATCGCTTGATGAACATACTTCAAGTGTTCTTTAACGAATTCGATTCGATAATCGTCCTCAATGATCCCTTCATCGTTGACAAAACGTTCTTCCCCTTCAACGCCCATGCCATTTTCAGAAATGTAGCATTTGATATTGCCATAATTCTCACGGGTATTGGTCAAGATATCATAAATCCCTTTTTCATAGATCTCCCATCCACGATAAGGGTTCATTTTTTTGTCAGGTTTATCATAATTATCAAAATAATCATCTGGTAATGGACCATTCGTGTGGTCGATCGGTGTTTCTTTTGTCATAATACGACGTGGCTGATAGTAATTGATGCCTAATAAGTCAATCGTGTTTTCTTGGATGATCACTAAATCTTCTGCTTCATGTTCCGGTATCATGTCTAATTCTTTGATGATCGTGACTAATTCTTCAGGAAATGTCCCTTTAACTGCTGGATCCAAAAAGGAACGGTTGAAGAAGGCATCGGCGATTTGGGCTGCTTTAACATCCTCCGGGTTTGCTTCATCTCTCGGATAGCTAGGTGTCAGATTCAAGATAATCCCTATCTCTCCACCCAATTCTAGCGCATGATATTCCTTGATTGCTTTCGCGCTCGCTAAGGTTTCATGGAAACCGGCTTGAACAGCATGCTTCATGTTGATTTCGTTTGGATAGTGGAACTGATAGAGATAGCCACCTTCTATCGGAACGATTGGTTCATTATGAGTGAACCATTTTTTGACTTTTGTACCAAACAATTCAAAACAAGTTTTGGCAAAAACGACGTAAGCCTCAACTGTCTCACGACTTAACCAACCGCCTTTTTCCTGCAAGGCCATCGGCATATCAAAATGATACAAGTTGACGAAAGGTTCAATCCCATTTGCAATCAATTCATCGAAATAATCATGATAAAAAGCCACAGCTTCTTGATTAACTTCGCCAGTTCCTGCTGGAATCAAGCGACTCCACTGGATCGATGTCCGAAATGTATTGTGTCCTGTTTCTTTCATTAGTTGAATATCTTCTTTATACCGCTTATAGACTTGGGATGTTTTTTCGGGGCCTACACGGTCAAAGAATTTTTCTGGTTCTTGCTCATACCAGTAATCCCAAATACTGGGTCCTTTTTTGTCTCCTGGAAAAGTTCCTTCTGTCTGAGGACCGCTGGCAGCAGAACCCCACCAGAATCCTTCTGGAAATTGATACGTCATCTTTTTTACACTCCCTATTCATGCTTGATACCGTAATCATAAAGGAAGCACTACCAAAAATCAATCTTTTTATTGGATAATGTATAGACATTTAAAATAAAACATGATACATTATGAATTGTAATCGATTGCAAAAAGTTGTTAGGAGTGATTTTTAATGAACGGTTTTATGGATAAAATATCTGAAAAAATCTTGCCGCTAGCCAATGCGTTAGGGCAAAACCGCTACCTCACTGTATTACGAGATGCGTTCATGCTTTCTTTTCCCATTACGATGTTTGGTTCAATCGTAGTGGTTATCAACAATCTGCCTTTTTTCAATGATGCAACGAAAGGCACTCTAAGTACCCTGTTCGGTAATGGACAAAATGCAACAATGAGCATCATGACAGTTTTTGTTACTTTTGGTATCGGCTATTATTTGTCTAAGTCTTATGATGTTGAAGGGATCTTTGGAGGCGCTGTATCTTTTGCAAGCTTTTTGATTCTAACACCATTTTTCATGACTACAGAATCA
Organism: Enterococcus sp. 125944; assembly: GCF_051909435.1. Classification (NCBI taxonomy): domain Bacteria; kingdom Bacillati; phylum Bacillota; class Bacilli; order Lactobacillales; family Enterococcaceae; genus Enterococcus; species Enterococcus sp. 125944. The sequence continues at coordinate 27,963 of NZ_JBQASY010000011.1, forward strand.
GGTGAAACTATTACTGGCGTGCTATCTCTTGATCGCTTAGGTGCCAAAGGTATGTTCATCGGAATGATCGCTGCCTTCTTAGCTGCTGAGATTTATTGTCGCGTCACAAAACGCGGTTGGCAAATCAAAATGCCTGATGGGGTGCCACCTGCAGTAACGAAGTCATTTGCTGCTTTGATTCCAGCGATCGTTACGCTAACCATCTTTTTGATGATCAATGCGATCATGACCGGCGTCTTCCATGCGAACCTTCATGATGTAATCTATGAATTGATTCAAAAACCGTTAACAGGTCTTGGCAGCAGCTTACCTGCTACACTATTGGCACTGTTCTTGGTTCAGTTCTTATGGTTCTTTGGTCTTCATGGGCAAATCATTGTCAACTCTGTCATGGATCCTATCTGGAACACATTGATGTTGGATAATTTAGAAGCCTATCAAAATGGCGAAGCTTTACCCCATATCGTGACGAAACCATTCATGGAAACTTTCACGGTAGGTTTAGGGGGTTCTGGAATGACGCTAGCTGTTGTGATTTTGATGGCTTTTGTCCTAAAGAAAAAACAATACCGCGATGTTGGTCGTTTGGCTCTTGCTCCTGGTATCTTCAATGTAAATGAACCTGCTATTTTCGGAATGCCGATCGTACTGAATGCAACGATTTTGATTCCTTGGGTAGTAGCACCCCTAGTGGTGACAACCTTCAATTACCTTGTGATGGCAGCTGGTCTAGTTCCAGCACCAACTGGTGTGTCCGTACCTTGGACCGTGCCAGTGATCGCTAGCGGTGTGTTAGCAACCAACTCTTGGTTAGGTGGCTTGCTACAAGTCATTGATGTAGTGCTTGTTGGTGTGATCTGGTATCCATTCTTGCGTATTTTGGATCGTCAACAAGAAGCTTCAATCAGTTAAAACAAAAAGACTGGCAGGTCAATCAACCTGTCAGTCTTTTATTTTAAAAAAAGGCTGCCGATTCGGATTGTCGAAATCGCTTTTTTCAGCTATACTCTTTGCGAGGTGAGGAGATGCCAAAATATCAAGAAATTGCCAATATTTTAAGAACAAGAATCAGAAATAAAACTTATCCTCCAGATAGTTTATTACCTAATCAAATAGATCTCGTTGAAGAGTTCCAAGTGAGCCGCATGACCATCAAAAAAGCGATCGGGATTCTCTCTATGGAAGGACTTGTCTATTCTCAGCGAGGAGCTGGAACTAAGATTTTGAATCATCCTTTCGTGGATCGAGATACGACAACATTAACGGAATATGTCGGCTTATCCACTGAAATGCGCAAAGCAAATCGGCCATTGACTAGTGAAGTCATTGATTTTCAAGTGGCTTTTCCGAACAAGGAGATCCAAGAAAAACTGATGCTGACAGAAGAACAACCCGTCTATAAGATCATTCGTCTGCGAATTTTAGAAGGCAAACCATTTATTCTGGAGCATACGTACATGCCGGTCCATTTAGTTCCTAATCTAAAACGTTCTCACTTGGAAACTTCTATCTATCAGTATGTAAAAGAAGAACTAGGCATTCAATTTGTCGGTGCTTATCGGACGATTTCTGCGGATAAAAGCTCGTTATATGATCAGAAATATCTGGCTTGCGATCCAACCGATCCAGTATTAGAAATTCAACAAATCGTTTACCAAAAAAATGGCTCACCGATCGAATACTCCCGCAGTCGCAACCGTTATGATACGCGGGTATATTCCTATTTAGACGTTCAACGATAATAAACAGCCAAAGCGGCGCAGTAAAACTAGACAAAAGAACAACCAAAATATAGAGAAAAGATTTTTCGGTTTTTGGGTGTATTAGTCTTGTTCACTGCTCGCTTTGACTGTTTTTATTTTTGATCCATTGCTTTACTTGCTCTCTTCTCGATGTTTATCAGATAGTAAGTAAACGATAAGGCGTATCTTTTAACGCAGCTGTCACCGTTTGATCTGAGGCATCGCCTGTGACGGTCGCAGTTTTCTTGTTCAAATCAACTGTAACTTCGGTAACACCGACTACTTGAGCAAGTGTTTCTCGTACCGTTTTTGCACAGCCTTCGCATTTCATGCCGTCGACTTGATATGTTTTTTTCATAATGATCCTTCTTTCTTCTCTATTTTGTTATTGGTTTCTTGCTGCTCGTTTACTGACTGGAGTGAACCGTTTTAAACGTAGCGCATTCAATAAGACGGAAACTGAACTAAAACTCATGGCTGCCCCTGCAATCATCGGATTCAAAAGCGGTCCGCCAAAAAGATGCAGTAATCCCATGGCAACAGGGATTCCCAAAACATTATAAGCAAATGCCCAGAAAAGATTTTCTTTGATATTCTTGATGGTTGCTCGACTCAATTCCACTGCAGTCGGCACATCCATCAAGTCACTACGCATCAACACGATATCTGCAGATTCAATGGCGACATCCGTTCCTGAGCCAATGGCGATACCGACGTCTGCTTTGGCTAAAGCTGGTGCATCATTGATTCCGTCACCTACCATGGCAACTTTTTGTCCAGTTTGCTGCAGTTCTGCCACTTTAGCCGCCTTATCTTCTGGCAACACATCACTAATGACTTCATCGATACCTACTTGATCAGCAATGGCTTGTGCTGTTCGCGAATTATCCCCTGTGATCATCGCCACTTTGATGCCCATTTGATGCAGACGTTCAATGGCTTGTGCGCTGCTTGTTTTCACCGTATCGGCCACAGCAATCAACCCAATCAATGCGCCGTCCATGGCAACATACATTGGTGTTTTCCCTTGTTTTGCTAAGCCTTCGGCAGATGCAATTACAGATGAGACATCTATTTGTTTTTGATCCATCAACTTTTTATTTCCTAACAGCACGTCTTTTCCATCCAATCTTCCCGTGATTCCATGACCAGGGACGGCTTGGAAATGACTAACTGAAGAAAATGTTAATTTCTGTTGTTTGGCAGCGGCTACGATAGCTTCTCCCAGTGGATGCTCCGATCCATCTTCTGCAGAAGCTGCTAGCTGCAAGACCATTTCTTTCGTATGTTCGCCATAAGGTAAAAGATCTGTCACAACTGGTTTCCCTTCTGTGATCGTCCCGGTTTTGTCAAAAACGATCGTTGTGATGTTGCGAGTCGTTTCTAATGCATCACCGCTTTTGATTAATACACCATTCTCGGCGCCTTTCCCAGTTCCCACCATGATTGCCGTTGGTGTTGCTAATCCTAAGGCACAGGGGCAGGCAATGACTAATACCGAAATAGTGATCGTCAGTGCAAAGATCCACGACTCTTGTCCGAAGAAAAACCATGCCAGTCCTGCTAGTAACGCTAAGCCAATCACGATCGGAACAAAAACACCCGAAACTTTGTCAGCTAATCGTGCAATTGGGGCTTTCGAACCTTGGGCATCTTCCACTAGCTGGATGATCTGTGCCAGAGTGGTATCCTTGCCAACTTTTGTCGCCTGATAGCGAAACGTACCCGTTTTATTGATACTCGCTCCAACAACTGAATCACCAGGTTGTTTCTCCACCGGAAGGCTCTCTCCAGTGATCATTGACTCATCAACTGCTGAATGTCCTACTATCAGTTGTCCGTCGACAGGAATTTTTTCACCGGGACGAACAATCACAATATCGCCAGCCACGACTTGCTCGACTGGCACTTCCATTTCTGAATCATTTTTTAAGATCCGAGCAGTTTTTGGTGCTAAATCCAATAATTTCTTGATAGCTTCAGAGGTCTTGCCTTTTGATACGGATTCAAGGTATTTGCCTAGTGTGATTAATGTGAGGATCACCGCAGCTGATTCATAGTATAAATGCATCGCGAAATGCGTCTCTCCTAAATAAACCATGACCGTTCCATACAAACTATATAAAAAAGCCGCACTGGTTCCTAACGCCACCAGAGAGTCCATATTAGGATGCCCTTTGAACAACGCTTTGAAGCCATTGCTAAAAAAAGCACCGCCAAAAATCATGACAGGGAGCACAAGGAACAATTGTGTACTAACAAATGCTACAGGCTGTGTCATAGGGTTCAAAAAGGAAGGGAGCGGCAGACCGATCATTTCGCCCATTGCTAAATAAAATAATGGCACGGTAAAAATGGCAGACAACCAAAATCGTTGCCATAACTTTTGAATTGGGTCTTTCTTTGCCGATTGCGGCTCCGCAGTTTTTTCGCCAAAAGCTTGATATCCTGCTTTAGCTACTGCCTCTTCAATGGTAGCTGTATTAAGTTGCTGCTTGTCGTAACGAACTGTCAATTTTTCCGTGGCTAAATTGACAGTAGCCGCTTGAACACCTGCAAGTTTGTTCACGGCTTTTTCAACCGTCTGGGCACAAGAAGCACAGGTCATCCCTTCAATCTGGAATGTTGCTTGCTGCTGATTTCCTATAAGAGAGTAGCCGGCATCGGCTACTGTTTTTGCTAAGAGTTGTTCATCTACCTGAGTTTCATCGTAGCGAACGTGAAGTTTTTCCGTCGCCAAATTGACGGAGGCTTCTTCGATACCTGTGACTTTGCTGACGGCCTTCTCGACCGTCTGAGCACAAGAGGCACAGGTCATTCCTTCGATTGCATAGTTTCCTTCAGCCATTTTTATTCCTCCTTAATGAAATATCGTACTGGGTTCCTCAAATAAGCGAAAGAGACTACCTTTTGATTACAACTGTAATCTCTACTCTTCTACTTTACCTCCACTGTTTACATTTGTCAACGATTTTCATTCTACAAAAAAAGTACGCTTCTTTTTTAGAAACGTACTTTTTATTTTGCTATGAATTAACTATTTTGTCCATTGGTCTTGATCACTTCTTGATACCAATAGAAGCTGTCTTTTTTATAACGGGTCAAACTACCGTCTTGATTTTCGTCTTGATCGATATAAACGAAACCATAACGTTTTTGGTAGCCATTCAACCAGCTTAATAAATCAGTAAATGACCAAGTACAGTAACCTAGCACCTCTGCACCATCACTGATTGCTTCTTTGATTGCATGAACATGGCTTGACAGATAATCGATGCGGTATTGATCATGAATCTGATGATCGTCTGTCAACTTGTCATATTCGCCAAGTCCATTTTCAGTGATCATCACTGGGATCCGATAGCGGCTAGTGATACGGCGTAACGCCACTCGCAACCCTTGAGGATCAATTTCCCAATCCCAATTGGTACGATCAACAAATGGATTTTCGACTTTTTTGAACATACCAGGTGTTCCTGTTTCTTCTGAACTGCCTTTTTCTCCAGTTGTATTCATTTTACCAGCGCCTACCCCATCTAACGGATTTGCTGCGTTAGTGGCAGTTTGGTAATAATTAATCCCTAAGAAATCCGGTTTTGCCGAACGCAACAGTTCCATATCTCCTGGCTCAATCGTTGGCGCGATCCCCTGTTCTTTCAAGAAGTTCATTGCTGCGATCGGATATTCGCCCCATAGGTAGACATCCATCCAATAATGCGCCATCAAATCTTCCGCATTTTCTGCTGCCAAAATATTTTTGGGATCACTGTCGATCGGGTAGTTTGGCGTGTAAGCAAAACTAGGTCCGATTTTACCCGGAATCTCCATCTCATGAAATGTATTGATTACAGAAGCATTGGCTAAGTTGGCAATGTGATTCACTTCATACATCCGCTTTGGATCAGTGACACCTGGCGGATGAGCAGCCAATAAATAACCTAATGAGGTAAACACATTTTGTTCATTCAGACTGACCCAGTATTTGACTTTGCCGCGAAATGCTTCGAAAAGTGTCGCAGCATAATTTGTAAAGTCTTCAATGATTTGGCGAGATTCCCAACCACCGTAAGCTTCTTGCAACGCTTTAGGCAAGTCCCAATGATAGAGCGTAACCATTGGTTCAATTCCTGCTGCAAGCAATTCATCGATCAAAGCCAAATAGAAATCTAGCCCTGCTTGATTGACTTCTCCTCGGCCTTCTGGAAAAATCCGTGTCCAAGCGACAGAAAAGCGGTAGGTTTTCAACCCTTGTTCTTTCATCAATGCCACATCTTCTTTGAATCGATGGTAATGATCGACTGCGACATCCCCATTCGTTCCTTTAAATGTTTTTCCAGGAATGCGCACAAAATCATCCCATACTGATGCGCCTTTCCCATCTTCTTGCCAAGCCCCTTCGACTTGGTACGCTGCAGACGCAGAGCCCCATAAGAAATCTTTGGGGAAATCTTTTAATTGTTTATGAAACACACAGGTTCCCTTCTTTCTTTCGATAATTCAGAATGTTTCCTTTCTAAGTATACCGATAAAAAAGCGGTTTGTCATGGAAACGCTGCATAATTTTGTAACTGCTTGCTTGAAAAAGAAGCAGCTGCGACGAGAGGCCTGCAACAAACTGCCTATCCTAGTCATTGTGTAATTCTGAGATTCAATAAATCTTCGTTGCAACTAGATGCAATACCGATTGTTCTGCTACTATGCTTAGATCTCTAGTCCAGTTGTTAAGCTGCTACTTCATAGATCCTAGCTATTCGTCGTTTATTCATCAAACTGTGCTTGGTAAAGGGCTGCATACGCACCTGCTCTAGCTAATAATTCATCATGAGTCCCTTGTTCGACGATATTACCGTTTTGGACCACTAAAATCACATCTGCGTGACGGATAGTGGAGAGACGATGAGCGATCACAAAGGACGTTTTGCCTTTCATCAGCTCAGTCATTGCCGTTTGGATCAACCCCTCGGTCTGGGTATCGACATTTGATGTGGCTTCATCTAAAATCAAGAGATCCGCATCCAAAAGCATCGCACGAGCAATGGTCAAAAGCTGCTTTTGTCCTTGCGAAATCCCGCCACCATCTTCTGTGATCAGTGTGTCATACCCTTTTGGCAATTGTTGAATGAACTCATGGACATGGGCTGCTTTAGCCGCTGCCTCTACCTCAGCAAGAGTCGCGGATGCTTTACCGTAAGCCAGGTTGTCAAAGACAGTTCCAGTAAATAACCAAGTATCCTGCAGCACCATCGCATAGCTTTTGCGCAAGCTGCTGCGCGTCGCTTTTTTGATGTCCTGTCCATCTAAACGAATCACTCCTTGATCCGGATCATAAAAACGCATCAAGAGATTCACGATCGTGGTCTTACCTGCCCCGGTTGGACCAACGATAGCGACTAAACTGCCTGGGGCAACGTCCAGCGATAGGTCCTTAATGATCATGCGATCCTTTTGATACCCAAAGGAGACATGATCCAATTGGATACACCCGGTTACTTCTGTAAACTCATAGGCATCAGGAACATCGGAGACTTCCGGTTCTTCATCCAACAAGCGAAAGATCCGTTCTGCTGCTGCCAATGCGGATTGCAAATCGCTAAAGATATTGGCCAGCTCATTGATCGGTCCAGAAAATTTACGAGAGTACAACACGAAGGAGGAGACGCTTCCTAAAGAGAGACGACCGAATAAAAATAGCAGTGCGCCAAAGACACTGATCAGTGACAACGAAACATTGTTGATAAAGTTGATGGACGGGCCCGTCATGCTACCATAATATTCTGCATTGTAATAAGAGGAAACTGCGGCCTGATTTTTTTCATCAAATCGTTCAATGATCGGTTCTTCTTGGTTATAGATCTTAATCGTTTGCTGACCCGAAAGAATTTCTTCTACAAATCCGTTCAATTCCCCTAGCTTTCGCGAACGACGCCGAAATAATGGCTGAAATTTCTTCATTAAATAACGAGTCAATAGAACCGAGGCAGGCACTGTCACTACAAAAATCAAAACGAGCACTGGAGAGATCAGCAACATCATAATAAACGAACCAATAATGGTGACTAAACTACTCAGCACTTGGATGGCATCACTAGCTAATGATGTATTGATCGTATCGACATCATAACTGATTCGACTAATGATATCGCCTGTTTGGACACGATCAAAGTAGCCGATCGGCAATTCAGAAATTTTGTCGAAAATCGCTTTGCGCATGGACTGGACGACACGTTGACTCAGACGGATCATCAATAATGAGATCAGATAACTTAACACCGCTGAACAAAGATAAAAAACAATCATCCATCCGCAATAAAAGAAGACCCGGTGAAAAATGACTTTTCCTGGTCCTGGCTGAATCGCATCGATGGCATAACCGGAAAGCAGTGGACCTACTAAGGAAAACAGATTGCTAGCCATCATTAAAACTGCTGATAATAGAAGAAGCCATTTCGTTTCATACAAATAGTGCCAGAGACGCTTCACAGTTTTTTTCGTCTCTTTTGGTTTTTCGGCGACTGTCTTGCTAGGCATTGATTTTCCCTCCTGTCTGTCCATGATAGATTTCCTGATAGATGGTATTCGTCGCCAGTAATGTGGCATGATCGCCGAATCCACTCATGCGGCCATTTTCCAACACAAGAATCTTATCTGCATGCTGGATCGAACTGATTCGTTGTGCAATCAAAATCGTCGTTGTGTCCGCAAATTGTTGTTTAAGTACTTGGCGTAGTTTGGCGTCTGTCTGATAATCCAATGCACTGGCTGAATCATCTAGGACTAAAATTTGTGGTTCACCAGCTAATGCACGGGATAGGAGGACTCGTTGCTTTTGACCACCGCTTAGATTGCTTCCTTTCGCATGAAGTTCATAGGCCAGTTGTTGTGGCAACTGCTGGATAAATTCCTTTGCTTGTGCCCTAGCGGCAGCTTCTTCGATTTGTTCTTTTGAAAAGCGGCGCCCAAAATCAATATTTTCTTCGATCGTATCAGCAAAAAGGATGTCTTTTTGCAAAACAATGCCAAAATATTGGTGCAGCTCTTCGGGATCCAGTGAGCGGATATCACGGCCATTGATGCGGATCTGTCCATTGGTCGGATCGTATAAACGCAGCAGTAAGCGTACAATCGTTGATTTACCACTGCCGGTAGCTCCGATGATTCCTAACGTCTGTCCCTTGACTAGAGAAAAATCGATTTCCTTCAGAACGGACGTACCATCAGGATAAGTAAAGGAAACGTGGTCAAATACAATGTGTGCTTCTTCATCTCTTGCCGGAAGGGGAACGACCTTCATATCCTGCGGCAGGCGCAGTACAGCTTGAATACGGTCTGCGGAAGCCAAACCTTTTGAGACGATCACGAAAATTCGCGTGATGCTTAACATCGCATTGAGAATAATCGTAAAGTAGGTGAGAAAAGCAATAATCACCCCTGGCTGCGTCAACCCGGCATTCACCCGATAAGCACTCACTAAAATCACCAATGTCAATCCCGCATTCAGAAAAAAATCCATTAAAGGTGGTGTGGCAGCCATCGTCCGGTTCGCCCTTGTTTCTGCCGCAACGACTGACTGATTGACTCGCTGAAATCGTTGTTTTTCATAGTCTGCTTTCGATAATGCTTTGATCACACGAGCACCCGTCACATTTTCCCGGACGGTGCGAACTAGCGTGTCTACTCGCTTTTGCAATTGGGCAAACAAAGGAATCCCTCGCTTAGAAATAATAACGGCGGCACCTAATGTGAATGGTAAAACTCCAACTAATACGAGTGTCAGCACCGGATCTAAGGTTGCTGTGATCAACACTCCACCTAATAAGAGGATCGGCGCCCGAATGCCAAGTCGTTGGATCATGCCTACCGTTTGATGAATATTGTAAGTATCCGTAGTCAACCGCGAAACTAGCGAAGGGATACCGACTTGTTCGATCTGCGGAATCGATAAATAGGCCACTTTGGCAAAAAGATCATGACGTATGCTGCCAGTAGCATCTCTGGCAACACTGGAAGCCATCCGATTGGCAAGAATATTGGTTACAACAGCAATCACAGAACACAGCAGCATCACACCGCCCCACAAGAAAATGGCGGAAACATTTTTTGTAGGAATGATCGTATCAATGATATAGGCTAGGATCCATGGCAACAGCAGATCCATCAAAGACCCAAAAAACTTGATACTGACCCCGAGAGACATACGCCCAATATACGGGTGCAAATATTTTTTTAGTAACTTCACTGAACCTCATCTTCTTTCTTTAAAGCACGCTGTGAGTTTTCTTTTACTAGTTGTAGATCTGCCAGCAATTTTTGCTGTTCTGCTTCAGAAAACCCTTCTAAGACTTGCTCGTTCCACTGCTTCAACAATTGTTGGAGGATAGGTTGCATCGCCAACGCTTTATCGGTTGGATAAACGAGCAGTCGCCGCCCATCCAAACTGCTCGTTTGCCGACGAACATACCCTTTTTCTTCTAAGACTGCTAACTGGCGAGCAACATTGCTTTTATTGACAAAAATCAACTGACCTAAAGCTTCTTGACTGATCCCAGGGTTACGACAGACATTTAAAATGTACGTATGATGCATGGGACCTAACCCATATTTTTTTAGTTCCCTTTCCCGGTACAATGCGGCTAAACGGGCAATGTGGTTGATTGAACGAATGATTGACTCCATAATTTTTCTCCTTTACATACAGTAAGGTAAATACAGTAGGTTCAGTATAAAGATAATTAGTTGCGCACGCAACTAATTTTTCAAAAATTTTTTACTTAAAAAATCTTAAACGAAAAAGAAGCAGCTAAAGTGTTGCACACCACAGCTGCTTCTTTTTCGTTTAAGTCCGTTAATCATTCATTGCTGTCTACAAAAAAGCCGCCGACAACCGTTCTCTTGATCATTTTTGGCGTCTAACTGCAGCAAACAGCTGCCGTTTTTTCCAAAGAAAACCGAGAGCCAATAAGACCCATGCAGCCATTGTCAACCACAGTCCCCAGTCAAAATACCACGGCGCATCATAATCCACGATCAGCTCGTTGAGCCCTGTCTGTTGCTTAACAGTCACTGCCCCTATCGTACTCACTTTGATGTCAGAACGCTTCAATGGCTGTCCGTTAAGCTGTAAGGTCGTTCGTTGGTAATTGATGACCGGCAACGCCTTCCAGCTAGAATCTTCTCCTTGCCAGCGCAAAATCAACTGTCCATTAACAACCGCTTTTTGCACTATCGTATTCTGCTTGATGATTTGTTCCCCGTAAGCATCGTATTTATTTTCCTTTGTGTCACGATAGATGGGAACATAATCGGGGGTTGACCGTTGGAACAGCACCAGTGCCTTCGCTTTGTCTGGACTGAAATAAGCCTCTTTCAGCGTCTGCTGATCAGAAACAAACAGATAGGAGTGGTTTCTGATTTTCACCGCGGAATCGCTGGATTGCCACTCACTCATCTTAGTACTGGTTTGAAACATAATCTGGCCCACACTGACAACTAAAAGCAAAATCAGCCAAATCGGCCGATTCAGACGGCTATCCGCTAAATAGGGCCGCAAAAGACACAATCCTGCAAGAATCAGCACTGTCGCAGGAACAAAAAAGCGAAACGGAAATTGAATCAGTTCAATCAATGGATTTTCGAGACTAGATAACCATTGCCATGGCAAATAGTTAGACGATAACAGGAAAAAAATGCCGGCAACGACAGTCAACAGCTTCAATCCATTGGGGATCTCTTGCCATTTTTTTAAAGCTCCGGCAAAAAATAGCCCACAGACCAATGGAAAAAGGTAGGGCGATGTCCACCAGTAACTGCTGGTACCCGTAATCGTATTTCGCTCCATGTGGTGATTGACGAATGGTGGCAGTAACTGATTGCTTTGATAAAGATCAAGCATTGCCAGCCAAATATTGGCAGTCAACAGCAGAAAAATTCCAATGGCGGCGAATAAATGAAGCAAGAGCCGCTTTTTACCTTGGCTTTTCAAAAAAGTGCGCAAAAAGAAAGGGATATAGATCAAAACCAATAAAATACTCGAAAAAACATGGATTTGAAACAGCGCAGCTACTGACACGCCCACAGCAAACGGACGGATCCGTTGAAAGCGCGTCATATCAATCAATGGAATGAAACAAAAAGGCAATATTGCTGCTCCCCAAGCCGAAAACCCTTGTCGTTCGACCCAATATTGGATCGAATACGTGGTCATAAAAAGGATGCCCATGCCTAGAGATAACCAGCCCGAAACTTTCAATTTTCGCAGTAACGTGTACATTGATGTTCCTGCCAAAAGGTACAGCAATCCATTTGATAAGAGTTGGTATTGGAACCAAGAACGACTGATCAAAACTAATAATCCTTGAAAATAGGCAAAAAATGGTCCATACAATGCATTGACGATCCGACCAGATTGCTGAAAACCATAAATGGAAAGAAAGTATTGATAGTTTCCTTCTTTGATTTGCTGGCTCGTCTCATAAAAACGATTAAAATGAAAGACGGCGTCCGAACCTAAAATCAAGCCACGACCGAACAATTGCGGCAACAATAGCAGCATACTTACACAGAAAATAACGAGCAATTGCAGAACTGTCGGCTTGAATAAAACTTTTTTTTTCACTAAATGACCTCCTTGCAAAACAGTTCTTATTTTTTAGAATAACAGAATTGTCGGATAAGGTAAAAAATAAGCCTTTTTGAAAAGGGTATCATTGTAAAAATTTAATGAAGCATCTCCTTAATGAAGTGTCCTTAATGAAAGCTAAATTCAGCTTCAAAAAAACTACACCTCCTATAACTTTTTTATAAAGTACAATTACGAAGTGTATCAACGCAGTAAAAAGCCCTAGAAGGGCTCACCACTCGCTAGCCCCTTAAAAGGGGCTTTTAAAATGACCACCACCGCTCACAGCCCTATCTCTTTTTAACTATTTAAATGGATCTACATACTCTTGTTTACTTATACTATCCCTTATTCTATCATCTGCTTCTTGTTCTCTAATATATTTCTCAATTGTTTTTTGATTTAACCCAACCGTACTTACGTAGTATCCTTTGGACCAAAAGCTTTTATTCCCATACTTATATTTCAAATTCGCATGTTTTTCATGGATTAAGGTTGCACTTCGTCCTTTTAAGTAGCCCATAAAACTAGAAATACTAATCTTTGGCGGTATTCTTATTAATAGTTGAATGTGGTCAGGCATTGCATGAGCTTCAATGATTTCAACGTCTTTCATCTCACACAATTTTCTTAATATCTGGCCAATACTTACTCTTAATTTTCCATAAATCACTTTTCTTCGATACTTCGGAGTGAAGACGATGTGAACCTTACAATTCCATCTCGTATGTGCTAAACTTTTATCGTCGTTAGACATAAAAAAATCCTTTCGATCTGATATGCGGTTGGTAGCCACTATTAGTATATCGAAAGGATTTTTTTATCGCTAAAGCTATTTCGTCCACGCGTAGAAACGCGCAGTTTTTTTGTTTCGTACGCTACGCGAACGAAACTGACTAAAGTCAAGAATAAAATAATGTATTATCTATTTTAGATATTAATGGATATATTTTTTTGTAAAACCTTTCAAACATAATATAAGCATTCTTAAATAAAAAAGCATTTCATTCCAAATGATTTGCTTTTTTGCTACCATCATGTTTAATTTTTTCTAGAATCACTTCGAAAGTTTCAAAGGTACCTATATCAAGCTGGCACAACCAAAGTAAGTATTTCTTTTCCTTATAAGTCCAATCGATCGCAGGGTAGGAGGTCAACAAATCATTGTATCTCGCTCTTTGCTCACTTGAAGCTAGTTGCCAGCGTTTCTCAAATATCTTTTTTTCTTTCCATTTGTAGTCCTCCAACAAAGAGTGCTACCCAAAACTTCATCAATGGGAGCGCAAAGTCTAATTATGCAAATCTAATAATACTATAGCAAACCGTTTAGAAAATTTCCAGAAGAGGAAAATCTATACGAATTTATATATTTTAATCTTTGCCAGTAACCAAATATCCACTTTTTATAGTTTACATAAATAAACATCTATTTTTAAAAATATTGATGTACCAGCTACAAAAACAATTAAATTTGTATAATATATCTTATGTAAACTAAAATATAAAGCAAACTAAAGCTTCAGAATGGACTAAACTGCTAGTTTGCTTCTATTTTTTTCTATCAATCTTTGTGGAATTATTTTTTAGTATATCAGTTGTTGTCTCTTTTAAGTCATCAAACTCACCCTGATACGTAGCAATTTTTACTACAAATTCTACAACTTCCCGATTTTCCATTTTTAGTGAATAGCCATTTAGCTTAAGAAAAACATATGCAGCTAAAAATGCTGTACGTTTGTTAGCATTGTGAAATGGATGCTTTTTTATTAGATTTATTAAGAGAACTGCTGCTTTGCTGAACACATCAGGATAGAGATCTTTTCCAAAAATATGCTGTTTTGGTTGATTTACAGCCATACTCAAAGCGTTTTTATCAATGACACCAACTGTTTCTTTTGGTGAATATTTTTTTATTTGAATAACATTCAATTTTACAATATCTTTTTCGCTCAAATACATCATCTGTCAACTAATTCCTTGAATGCTTCATCATATTCTGATAGAGCCTGATTCACATACATATCAATTTCAAGATTTAAATTTCTTTCTTCCTTCACAATTGCATCCATCATTTTATCTTCATCAATAAAAATAGTATCTCCAGGTTTCAAACCTTTTTGTAATAAAATCTCTTTTGACAAAGTGACCACTATTGAGTTACCTACTTCTCTAATTTTCCTTTTTTTTATGTTCATATTATCAACTCCCCAGAATAAGTATACACCGTATATCCTTATTACTCAAATATTTTATGTTAATTAAATAAAAAGTAGGCGCTTGACCTACTTTTTATTTTTCATTTCAATTAACCTCTTCTTTCTATCCATTTCTTCATTTATTTTTTGTTGTTTAGAAACTTGTTTAGACTGTATTACAACATGGTTTCCCTTACTACGTTTTTTCATTAGTTGCGAAATTAAATCTTTGTAACTGCTTTCTAATTTAGTAGAAGATTCTGTTTCAGAATGAAGAATATTTAGTTTTAAAAAAAGAATATCCGTATAAAAGGTTCCGTCCAAGTTCTTTATAGCATAATTCAAATAACTCAAAGAATTAACACCTTTGTTGTCGGCATAAAATAATATTGTAAATAACTCTTCTATTGGATCAACGATCATAATATTATTTTTAGGATCATTATTAATAAAAGAAGAAATATACTCGTCAACCAAACCATTAATTTTATTAGTTCCCATAACTGTATTAAAAATACTTTCGTGTAGTAATAGACCGAACCTAACAAAAAAATTTGCTAATTCTATTATTTCTTCATTTTCATCATCGTTATCTATTATTATTTCTGACTGCTTGTGTAGTAATAATAGTGTTAATATTGAACAATATACTGTAGCTTTAAAAGCTTTTAGTTTGAATTCTCCGTCTGATAATTCATCAAGATTTTTAAGCACTCTGGCGCAAATCATCCAAGACTTTTGAAGTCTTTCTATCGGTGGAATTTCATCAATTTTATTTTTTGTTTCGATTTCACCTCTATCATAAGTATTATTGGGTTCATTTAATAGTCCATCATTTTGTAGGTCTTTCTTTTCATCTGTAATTTTATTCTTTTTCAATATATCATCTAATTCTTGCTCACCAACATCTGTAAGATTAATCAAATCAACTAGACTTCTATTTGCTTTATACTTATTAAAATATGAAGCAAAATCAATTTTACTTTCTAAAATTATTTGCTCAAATATACCTTTATCTTTTCCATTAATTAAATTCCTAAAGGTTTCAATCATTTCACCATAAACAAAGTCTAAAACAAATCTTTCATGCCTATTAAGTCCTGCATAATATTCGATTTCATCTTCATATATTAAGTACTCCGGAGAAAATACTCTCATTTTGAATTCAGGATCAATTCTCATATAAACAGCCAAAAAGTAATCAAAGAAACATTTCAACTTAAAACGATAGTAATGAGTATTGTTATCCATTTCAGAAATAAGTATTCCTTTATCTTCGTAGTGCTTTAAAATCCATTCACTAAATTCTAAATCTGAGTCAACCTGAGCGACTGTCATTTTTTTCCTCTGAATTTCATTTTTTATAACAGATATAACTTTTTGCTTGCTGATTCTATAGTTTCTATCTTTTTGATTAAGCATATTGAATGCTATACAAGCTAAAAGACTTTCTTTATTAGTATAATCAAATTCACTTAAATATATTTCATTCATTGAATGTTTTTCAAAAGACTTTTCAATAAAATTTCTAACTAAATTTGCATTATTAACAGGTCTAAAATCACTTTGTTTTTCATATATCCACAAATATAGAGACACAGATAATGGTGTAGAAGGGATATTTAAGCTATGAAAGTTCCTAACTAAATCACTTATTTCTTTTTTTGATGATTTGTCATTAACCAACCATTTACTCATTAAATCCCTTATTTCACGTGTACCAAAGTATTCAATATTTATTTTAGTAAAAGATGATAAACTCTCATTTTGATACATTTTTCCTGACGATTCAAAATCTCCATATGATGTTGTAGTTCCGATTACCCTGATATTAGGATGTTCTTTTATAAAATTAGAGATATGTTCTAAAGAAGTTTTACTTTGCTCAGAGCCATCAATTTTAATATTGTCTATAAGTAAAACTAATTTATAATTATTAATCAAATTAGTAGTTTTAGAATTCGATAGAGCTAAAAATGTTGCAATTTCTTTATTAAAATTAACTTTGTTGTTATCCATATCCAAAAACACTGGTATAACTCTTTTTTCATCTAATTGGTTGAAAATATACTTGTATATTTTATAGAGTATAGTAGTCTTGCCTATTTCTTTGGGACCAAATAATATATAGTTTTCTTCTGATTCCACTAAATCTTTGATCGTCCAATTTTCTTTTTTCGTAGAATTTCGAATATCATTATTAATTTTATCATGATTTCTAATCTCTAGTCTGGGAGCAACAAAAATGTCATCTATTTCTTTAGGTGAGTCAGAGTCTGTTCCAAAACTGACCATTACTTTCTGAATCTCAGTTGTAAAATCTAAAAGATTATCAATAATACTTTCTTTTATTCTTTTCCATTCCTCATTTAAAGATCTATCAAAAGTAAAAATTGTTGATCCTGTCCCATCCATACCTTTCATTGTATCTGGTACAAACATTCTATTATTCCTGTTATATCTTCGGAATGAAAGCGTTAGAGTTGCTTCTAATTTATTATAGTCAATTATTGTATATCCGTTATGATGTGCAAGACTTTGAGACCTCATGTTAACAGTCCAATTTGATGGTGCCTGTGATACCACTAAGGATGTTCCATAGCTATTATTACTTTGCTGAGCATTTGTTGAATGATCATGTCCAATCAAAAGTAAATCATAGTCCATCATAATTTCATTTTGAATGCTACGCTTTTCAGCATCTAAAAGAAAATCAAAAGAATGATGCATTAAAGCAATTTTTAAATCATATGCTTTGTTATCACTATTTAAAGACTGTTTTATAGAGTCTAATTGTTGTAAGCCAACAATTAGTTTACCTTCATCTGTATCGTCATTGCACCTCCAAGAACTATTTATACCTGCTACACCTATACTTCCATCTGAAGTCTCTACACTATATCCATATCCAAATTCATTTCCTTTATATCCAATATTATCTGCAAAAAAAGATCTTTCAAAATTCTTATACGCCTCTATTCTGTCCAAATGTAATTGACTCGGGTTCCTCATATAATTTTGAATACTATCTTCGGAATTCAAGGCCATAACTAATCCATTTTCAAAAATCGGATTGATTTTTTTTCTATCAATATCGTGATTACCTGGAACAAACAAGAAGTGCGCCTTGTCTAAATTAAGGCTCTCTAGAATGGGTGTTACAAAATTTTTTTCAAACTCTTGAAAACATTCTGATATTACCATAGGATTAAGCGTATCAAATCCACCCTTATCAATTAAGTCTCCAGTATAACATATTAAGTCGATCGGCTTCTCTTGATTCTGCTTTTCTAAATCTTTTATGAGTGGGCATAATATTTCTAAATCGAAATTTTTTTGACTCGGATGATAGTGTACATCCGAAATGTGTGCAATTCTCATAACAGTTCCCCATTTCAAATTTAGTTTTTTTATGTTTACCTCCAATATAATAGAGGTAACTTTTGATTTGGAAAGTACAAAAATATAATCGAGATACATAAATTTCTTATTCTATAAGTATTGTAAAACAGTTCTCCTATTAACATCTCCTAATATTTGATTCTTCGAGATAAATAGAAATAGTCCAATAATTTTTCCGCATCAGATATATCTTATCTTATTTTATGTATTGATTATTTACCTGTACTTTTGTTAGCATTGGTGAAATATATCTCCATTGAATAGTAGACATTTCTACTCCACCAATTTTGATTCCTCCGCTGCAACTATCCGATTAATCCGCTTACTTGTCTCTACTAGTGGCTCCTGTACGTCATTTAAAAGCATTTCAAAGCCTCTTTTTAAGTTAACGACGGTCAGGACATCATCTACAGTCACATTATTGGCCCGATTATACTTAATAATCTCTTCTGTTTGTAATAGCGTTGTATTCAGTCCTTCAAATTTTCCCGCACTATACACCAGTTCTACAATGTTTTTCTTCAATAAATACACAGACTCTTTGCGAGATAAGTGGTATTTATCGGGGAATTTAGACCGCTTTTCTTCGTTCATTTTCTCACCTCTTGAATTTTTCCTTCTATTATATAGGGCATTATTCTGTCATAGATCCAAACTCTTTACGGCGGTATCTTTGTCTTCCTGGGTGATCCCAATATAGCGTAAGGTCTCCCGTTGCGAAGAATGGTTGAGCAGCGACTGAATGATCTCTGTTTTGGTCCCTTGCTTGTACAAAAAATAGCCAAAGGTCTTCCGCATCGAATGGGGCCCAATTTCTTTTAAACCAACCGCCGTTCCTGCTTCATGAATGATCCGCCAAAGGCTTTGTCGGGTCAAAGGCGTATCTGCTCCTTTTCGACTTGGAAACAAATAATTACTGAAATCATGTACTTGCAGCTGTTCAGGAAATTCCGATTGAACATAATCGAGAATCACTCTTCGTAATTTGTTCGAAATGAAGACCGAATTGTGTTTGGCCGTTTTTTGTTCCTTCATGGCCAGACGTTCTTTGACAATCACCCGTCCACGGGAAATTTCTAATACATCACTTAATTTTAACTGTCTTAAATCAGAGATTCGATATGCTGTATTGATCCCAATCGAAAAAAGCACCAAATTTCGTTGCCCATATTTTCCGGAAGCCAAAATGGCCTTCATGGCATCGATCTTTTTTTTGTCGCGAATCGGTTCCACGCTCTTCATTTTTAGCCGCCTCCCAAATGTTACTTAATACGATTATAACAGATAATAAGTCACATTTAAACAAGCTATAGAAAAAAGCCTCTAAAAGAAAAGTAATTTTCTCTTAGAGGCTCTAAGGATGGAGCGATTTTAACGAATGTGACAGAATCAGATTGTGTCACATTCTCAAAAGAATATTATTTAAATTTATTAATACATAAATAATGAATATATTTAAATTATACGATATATCTATTGAAACAATTTATTTTTTATTTAAATAAGTGTCGTTATAATATTTTTTTATCTAATTACAAAATGCCTAATTTTCATCCATTACATAAATAATAAATTTAATCATTATCCCAATTTTTCTTAGAATGGTTCAAATACTAAAACCATATTGAGCCAAAGTTATAAAATAAAAAAGAGCAGACCTTTTATAAATTCGCTCCTTCGTCCTTGCTCCGTTTAATTTTATCCAGTATCACTTCGAAAGTCTCAAAGGTATCTATATCGAATTGACACATCCAAAGTAAGTATTTCTTTTCCTTGTAGGTCCAGTCAATAGCAGGGGAGGAGGACATCAGATTATTGTATCTTGCTCTTTGCTCAAATGAAGCTAGCTGCCAGCCTTTATCAAAAATACTTTTTCAATCCATGCTTAATCCCCCCAAAAAGCGTTGCGTGAAGCTTCAGTAATGCGCAACTCAAGTCTAACTCTGCAAGTTTATCCTATCACAATCCGCGTTCATAGTGTGGTCAAATAGAGGAAATCATGATTATTTTGCTCACTTTATCAATACTGTAAACTAATTTGAGTCGCATACTAGATTAATCAATCTAGTGCAATTTTTTAGTATGTCAAAATTAATAGTCGCCTATCCGACAGTCTTGCGACTGGAGGGAGGTGTTTTCATGATTCAATTCTTCATTTGCCCCCTTCTTGTCGGCTTGCTAGTAGCCATCTTCGAGTATTGGCTGAATAATCGAGACAAGAAGTAAAGAAACTAAGGCGACATCAGCCCACAAAATGAAACCCCAGAGAATCCGACCTCTCTGGGGTTTGGTAGTGTTTTCATGTCCAATAATCCATTTGCAACTAAATTTTAACATGCAATGGCACGTAAATCAACGAAGAAGGGATGCTAGAAAACGTTCGACTTGAAGGCTTGAATCTTCAATAACGCGCAACACAAGTCTAAGTCATTCATCGTTCATTTAGCATTTCATTAAGAAAAGATTGCATTTGATCATTAAATAGACATATTTTATTGAAGTATTCCGCAATTTTGACACTTTTTTCAATTTTTAAATATTTTTGAATTCTATAAATATTATTCATAAGCCACTGAAGATCTCTTTTCACCATTATTGATAGCATACAAAGATTTTTTTCTTCTAACCTTTGATTAAAATTCATGTCTAGATTTTCCTCCAGACTCTGAGGGTGAATCCAACTAGAAGGTTCATCATAGCTAATATAGTAATCTAATTCCGAAAGATATTCATAGCTTAGATCTTTAGTTGATCTATTTGTTGCTTGTTCATACCACGTATCTGTGGTTCTATTTTTCGTAGATTGCTTTAAGGCCTGAGTTGTACTAAATTGCCAATCACTAACCCATTTTCCATATTCTTTAGGAAACATTGGAACTTCGTTGATATCAATTGCAGATATATACTTATTCCATTTAAATGCAATTTCAAAATCTCCCTTTTTTTTATATAATTCAACCAATTTAGTTTTATCCTTTGAATTCATGTAAACTTCAAAAGCTAGCTGTAACTCAAATATTGTTCTTTGGAAGGCGAAAAGGCCATCCCAATTATTATTCTCTATTAACAAGCACATAGAATTGAATCGGAGATTAATATTTCCTACTATCTGAAACATAAACTCATCACAAGCATCAAGCGTTCCACTTTTTTTAATTGCCCTTTTCCTAAGTCTACGTAGTCTGCGTTGTGTTACTTCAAAAAGATCCTTGTAGCTCGGAATCGTTAACTCCATATCGTTCTCCTCTGTTGCAAGATTCATATCAATCCCCCCGATCCAGTCCATAACCGTTCATCATTAAGCCAGCCTTTCTCTGTTTCATATGGATTTTTTACTGTAATCCCTACACTCAAATAATCACCGCCAAAAAAATCTTTGTAATGATATTTAAATAAACATCACTGCTTATTCCTCATTATAGCAATTACAAGGTCTTTTTTGTGTGAATGTGACAAAGAGGTACAAAAAAACCGCCTTCTCATAGGCGGATTGCTCTCTCTTTTCTTGTCTTTCATGCGTTTGATATATTTTCAAAAAATTGCTTTTCTAATTATAATTTTTATCTCCATCTAATTTCTCTCTTCAATTTTTTTCTTTATTCTGAAAAGCGTACTACGACTGAAACCGGTTATGGATTCAACTTCTTTATACGATTTACCTGAAATAAGAAGTTCATATGCATGGCGTTTCTTTGGAGTGATTGTAGCTTTCGGACGTCCTTCTTTAAAGTTCGGATTATTCTTTTTTGCAAACATCTTTCCTTCTTGAGTACGTTCTATGATCATGTCACGTTCCATTTCAGCAACACTCAACAAGGTACGAACGATCATTCTCCCCATCGATGTATTTTCAATCGTCCCTAAATTCAAAACCTTGATTGTAACGTTATCATCGAGCAACGGCTCAATGATTTCTAAAGCTTCCCGTGTGTTACGGGCGAACCGATCAAGTTTAGTGACGACAATTTCGTCTCCAGACTTCAGACCGGCCAACAGCTGATTAAACTTTGGCCGATCCCGTTTCGTCCCTGTAAATCTTTCTGAAAAGATATTTTTCTTATCTACACCGTTCTCAAGCAACTGTTGAATTTGTTCTTTCGTACTTTGAGAAGCAGTTGAAACACGTGCATAGCCATATTTTGTCATTTGATCCACCTGCTCTTACAAGTCATCTATTGTATACTCAGAATAGCCTTCATAAAAATAGCTGACATCGATTCCTTTCATATATAACTCGCGATCATCAATTTTATCAGTCAGAGCATTAGAAATTAAATAGCGTATTTCTAAGTCATTTATTGGACTGCGCTCCATTGCGGAAAGATAGTCTGATTTATCTATTAAGTTCCAGTCGACAACTTTTTGCAACTCTTCTTTCAAAATGAGATCCAGCCAAATTCTAGTGCTTCGTCCATTTCCTTCACGAAAGGGGTGAGCGATATTCATTTCCACATATTTTTTTATAATCTCGTCAAAAGAAGTTTGCGGCATCTGATCAATATGCTTTAACGAATGTTCCAGGTACATGACCGGTGCGAATCGAAAATTTCCTTTTGCAATATTGACCGTTCGAATTTTTCCTGCAAAATCGTAAATTTCTGAAAAGAGAAAATCATGAATTTCAGATAAGCCTTTAAACGTGCCAACTTCGATTCCATTTATTTTCCCCGAATCGTATAATTCCTTTGCTTTTTGCTTGCTGAGTTTTTCTTCAGCCTTGGCCAACTCAACTTGATTGGTCAAACCCAATTTATTCTCTAAAATCATGTAAAATCCCCTTAACTTTATGACATAAGTTTATGAAACACTCTCAAGCCTATTATATCGCGAATTTAATCATGTGTCAAAAACTATTTAAGTTTCTGACCACATCCAATATTTTCTAATACTCGTAAATCCAAATTTTAATTGAACAATGATTTAGTTGCGAGTTTATGAACACAAAAATAGAGTAATACATATCAATTATGGTATCTAAAAAAGAGTGTCCAGAAATTAGTCATTTTCTGAACACTCTTTTTAACAATTTCATCCTACATATTCTGTTGTTCAAGTTTTAATTTTGCTCAACATATCTGACCGACCAGAATAGTTTATATATTTCTTTAAGATCACCTCATCACCGTTTGTCTCACCAGTTAACGTAAATCCAAATTTTTATTCTAGGTTAATTTATTTTTTTCTATGGGCTTTAATCATTTTTATAAGCAACGTCAGTAATATGTCCACTATCCTAACCAAAACTATTGCTACTAGCAAGTATAAAAAGAAAGTCCAAACGGTGAAATATTTTAGTTCCGAAGGTGATAAACGGGCAGAATACGCTAGAAAAAACAACCCACTAACTGCTACAAGCGGAAGGAGAATATGATCTTTAAATTTATTTTTATTCATTTTACTTAATACCATCCATGATTTATTTTCGTCTATTATATATCACTCTGAGACTTATCTAAAT
Source organism: Enterococcus sp. 125944 (assembly GCF_051909435.1). Classification (NCBI taxonomy): domain Bacteria; kingdom Bacillati; phylum Bacillota; class Bacilli; order Lactobacillales; family Enterococcaceae; genus Enterococcus; species Enterococcus sp. 125944. Next base: position 51,375 of record NZ_JBQASY010000011.1, read on the forward strand.
ACATTTATGTAATTACAGCGACACTATCAATTATAGCTGATACTTTAAGTTTTTTTGTCCATAAAATCTTAATATTTTTTCAAGAAACAAGGAGGTAATTTATATGTATACTGAAATCGATCCTTTTGGTCAACAAATTATTGGGAGGTAATTTTATGGATAGCTTGGAGTGATAAGCGATATGATTGCAAATATAGGTTTTCCAATTGTTTTGTCAATATTTCTAATAACTAAATTAGAAAAAACTATGCTTAGTCTGCAATCATCGATCGAAGAATTGTTGAAGATTATAAAAGAAAGAAACAAAGATTAGCTTCTGCTAGTCTTTGTTTCTTAGTATGTTATGGGAGGCAATAATTAATATGTATGAACATATAATTGGAAACACCTTGTATAGAATTAGAAAAGGTAAAAAACTTACCGTGAAGTATTTAACCGATGATTTGATATCTCCTCAGCACTATTACAAAGTCGAAAGTGGGCAAGCATTTATAAGTAGCAATTTCCTTTTTGAAATTTTAGACAGAATGAATGTTTCTTATAAAGAATTTTCTATCCTGATCAACTCTGATATAACTTGTAAAAAAAAATGTTTCATCTTAAAATAATAAAACCAAAAAAGGGCGACAGTAAAGATTTTTTCTATACTCATTACCTAGAAAAGAAAAATGAAAACTTTAGCAATATAGAATCTATTAAGAAATACCTGTTTGAAAAGAACGAATTTTTTCATTATGAATTTGCTTTATTCAATAATTACTTGCGTTTCTTCGATTATCATTTTGTAAGCAATATGATTGCTATTACACAAAAATATATTAATTCTATTCAACATATCCCCGAGTACGACATAGAAATAATTTCGTTTTATACTAACATGTCATACTTTTTCTTGGAAATAAAATCATATGTTTTAGCAAAAAAATATACCGGATTTCTGTCTACCTTAGTTAATAAAAGGATACAAGACATTTCAGTTTCACAATTATATAAATTTAAAATTTTAGAAGCTATTACAACAGGAAAACCGGTACAACCAATTATTGAAACTACAAAGCAGCTTGGACTAGATTGTATGGAAAAAGAAATCCTGGAGTTCTTAGAGAAATCAATGTAACTTTGGTCATAAACCTCAATCCTGAAAGAATTTATCAATTATAGTTTACAAAAAATATAATGTCCTTCTATCTCCTCCATAATAAGCATATCAAATAAATATTGATCAATACAAAATTTGATATTAAATTTAAAGGAGAGAACAAAAATGGCATTTCGTTCAGAATCATGGACTACCTATCAATTAACAACAGCAAATTTAGAGAGCATGCGAACTTTTCAACAAGCATTTCTTGATCGTATGTTACAACCAAAAAGCTCGTATCAAACAACCCTTGACTTCTTTACATCAAATACACTTTCTATGTTAGCAGACGCAGGTGTAAAGAAAATTTTCTTTCTAGCAGGAATAACAACGAGCGCTCCTTACGTCACGCTCGCAAACCTTTGCGTTTCAATGATCGACATTATTGACGAAGGGGCAGCAAATGATGAAAAAAATGCGTTAACCGCAGGACGTAAAGCAATCGAACAAGTAGAAAGTTTTATGAAATCAAATAAAGATTACCAATTAGTTGAAGTAACTTTTCGACGTCGTATCTATACTGATCCTAGTAATGGTATTCAAATTGGTATGATTCTGGGTAATCCAAGTAATATCAGTGCGGCATATGAAATCAAACGTGTTCGTTTAACAAATGGTACTTGGATTGAAAAATAACGTAATTAAATCAGCAACATACAATGATTGTAAATCATTTTAAATAAAATAAGTGAAAAAAATACGTGGGTAAAGTAGTTTAATGTATCTCCCCCCTAATAGTTAGATTTTTGATTTAACTTTTTAGGGGGGAACACTACATAATCCTATGTGTTTTTGTTTGCATATTTAGCACTTTTATTAATAAGAAAAAACGAATCTTTGTTAGACTAAATTCTTTTTAATTCATTATAAATAATTAGCAAACAACGTTAATATTGTACGCCCTATCCATGGACCAATCTTCCCTTCCATACAATGAATTAAAACGTAGAATTGGTAAGATTTCATTTAAACAGTTAATAGATACTTTAAAAGAAATTGAACAAGATAAGCTGATTATTCGAAAAGAGTTTCCACAAGTATCTCCAAAAGTAGAGTATAGTTTATCTATCTTAGGACAATCACTCAAACCAGTTTTAGATTCCATCTGTTATTGAGGGAAGAACAGCTAAATACTAAAACTACTGAAGAATATTGATAAAATTCGCTATGTAACATTTAAAATATCATCATATAACAGGTCAGAAATTTTTAAGTTTCTGACCCCTTTAAAGAATTGTCAAAAGAAATAGAGAAAATAAAAGACACAGATTAATGTGTCTTTTTTTAAGAAAGATATTCTTTAATGCTTCTTGTCATTATTCTTTTTTATTTGATCTTTCATCCAATTGCCTTCAACAACTGTTCCCCATGCTGCAAAACCAATCGAAATAAGCGCAATTAAAATTACTATGATATCTTTCATGATTTTCCCTACTTTCTTTATCGACCGTAACAAACGGCACTAGCTGAAACAGTCTTGTAGCTCCATTTACCTTTTAGTGTAATATGCTGCTTCGTTTTCATCTTGTAGGAAGTTTTGTTGTTAACACTTCCATATTTAGCAATCACAGCTTTTCTTTGAGCTTGACCAACAACAAAATAAGGGGACATAGCGCTTCCTTTAACCCAAAAATAACTAGTAACCCAATAACCTACTTCGCCATCCCATACTTTTTGTCCTTCGGCCCACTTCGTTCCCGCAGCTGCCCGTAAAAATGGATTCTCGTTTCGCATATAAAAGGAATCAATTTCTGAGATTACTTGATCAATGTTTTCCATATTTTCAAAATCATCTGGCATACCAGCATCTGTAGCGTATAAACTTTCTTCTTCAATAACATTTTGACTTTCTGCAGCTACTGCCACAGAAGTAGAACATACTAAAAAAGTCCCTGCAGCAACAATTGATAATAAGTATTTACTTAGATCTGTTTTCATTGACTCATCACTCCCGATATAATAATAGTGTTTTAATACATTATTATTATATCCTGATTGTACAAATAAGCTTCTTACATTATTGTAACTCTAAGTCTTTAAAAAATCTTCCACAATGATCGCCGCATATGTTGTAATTCTCACTGTTTTTATCCTCTCAGCTATTTTTTCTAATAGTTGACTTACTTGCTAAAATATTTTTGCAATTGCTCTCTAATCCAACGCCCCATGTTCACAGGTACTGCATTCCTAATTTGTCTATATACGTGATTTTCTGGACACTAACCCACAATATAGAAAGGGGTTTCAAAAAAGGGAAAGTACTGTAGAATTAATTAAAAGAAGAACACGGAGGATAACTATATGGGCAGACCAACTTTTTTTGTTAAATAATTTCATATTATTTAATAAGGAGAAAAAATTTATGAGCTTAATAACATTAAAACCTTCAATAGCCGTTGAAAAAAATGCTCTCAATTGCATCTTTGAAGAGGCAAAGCCACATTTCAACAATGTGGAAGGTCGTGATCCCATACCCCCTCTAGAAAATATCGAAAGCATAATCCCTGAACTTTCGAATGACGATTGTCATTGTTTGAGTATTTTTTATTTAAATACGATAATTGGGTATTTATGGGTATTTGAAGACTATCCATCAAGTATGTATATTCTTCATTTCTATATAAGTAAGAGATATAGAAACTGTGGATTTGGTAAACTTGCTATAAGAGAATTGGAGAATCTTTATGCTGAAAAACAACTAAAAAAAGCAGAGCTTGTTGTATCGACCAATAACTACGTAGGTTTAAAATTTTGGAAATCCACGGGTTTCGATAAGATAATAAACATCTATAACGTAAATCAAATAGAAACAAATTCTGTTGAAATTGAACTTCAAAAAAAACTTACAAATGAAACTGAAGACTGGATTCATTTACTTCCAGTGGATGAAAAGAATTCTTTCTTAGGAAATAATGTAGTTGTTACCAGTGAACAGGTACATTCAAATTTAGTTTTATCAATCCCAGAGGCAATTCAATCCGCTTTTATGACTGAATATGCAGAACCTTATTTCATTTGTTTGAATAATGAAGTCATTGGCTACGCTGCGCTTGTGTTTGATCAATCGATTCCCAATGATGAAGATCGATATTGGCTATGGCAATTTACCATTGATAAGTCGTATCAAAATAAGGGATACGGAACAAAAGCATTGGAAATCATTGTTGAACAGTTTAGAAGCAAATCCGTTCCAGTCATTACTTTATCGACAAAATCAGATAACGACAATGCATTACGCTTATATAAGAAATTTGGATTTACTTTAACTGGTGAAACAAACGGTGATGAGGTTATTTTAAAGAAATATATTAACTAGAAAAAAGGATCAATCCTCGTTTATTGGGATTGATCTTTTTGCAAATAAAGCGAAAAATATTTTTATCACTACACGAAATTACATAGATTTTTTACCATCTAGAAAATAAAATTATTGCCATTTAAAAAGAAAAATGACAGGAAAAACAGACTAGCAAGGTATACTCTGATGTCCTAATAAGAATTTGTAATACGCCGGAACTAAATTTTAATCAGATTAAAACACTGACTTGAACAATTTAATTACAACTTGGTTGGCACACTCATTAGGTACTACCAAGATTTGGCTGCAAGTAATTAGTAAATTAAAAACCTCTTGAACATGCAAGAGGCTTTTTGCTATTTATTCATTTTTATAATATCCATGTTACACTCATTCAAAAGATCTAGAATCTACCATAATACGGAAATGAAATAATAAGATAGGACAATCAATATGAACAGCAGTAACATTAAACCTACATACAACCAATTTTTTTTGGAATAGTTGGGTTCTTTATCTGTCCTTTTTCCTGCAACCCATTTCCATAGATCAAAGTTATTCATATTCTCAGACTCCTTCTCAGATTCCAGTTGAATAATGTCCGATATACTGAGCTCCGCCGACATAGCTTACACGTTCTAAATGACCAATGTACATATGAGTTGAGTATACAGCTGAAGGATATTGTCCAGGAGGAAATAATATACTGAACTTAAAAACCTGAACACGAGCTTGGATACCACCTTGCTCCCCAAATTCTATGATTTTTGGCTCGGTTATTTCTCTATCGCTACTACTAACAATGACATTTTCCGAAGCGCTAACCGATTGACCCAAAGTGTTAAATGAAGTAATTCCAAAAAGGACCATTACAAAGCAAGAAATCCATTTACCTTTTCTACTCATATTTACTCAACTCTCAATACAGTATTTTTACACTGTCATCATAACATGAAAGCGCTATAATTTCAAAATTAAACTAAAAATTGTAAAATAATTTATAAGTTAAATCTACTATTCTCTTTTGAGATAATAATTTAAAATCCAAAAGAGAAATAGCTAAATTAAAAAGAGCCTGTTAAAGAATTTGTGGATATAAATAAAAATAAGACACCCAAACAGTCTGAGTCTCTTATTTTTATTTCTTGATAAAATATTTTATGAAAGCCAAGCTACTTTACTATTTAATTAGACCCAATCATACTATCTTTCTTGCTTACCTTCTTTAGTATCACTTGACTAGTATCACCACTATTCTTGTCTGATACAAACATCGTATATGTATCTGATCCATCCAAATTTTCCCCCATGTCGAGTTTGATATGCTTGTCATCTACAAGCAGGTATTTCTTATTTGAATTATCAATATCGTTATATTCCCCCTTGTGAGTTGAGATTTCTCCATCATTCGGTAGTGTTACTTCATCATCTTTTACTGATAGGCTATAATTATTTCCAAAATCGTCTTCTCCTTCATAATACCCAGTGAAACCACTTGGTCTAAAAAAGAAAAAAGCTGCTAAAACTACTGTTAAAACACCTGCTAATGCTACTATCAATTTTATATATTTTTTTTCCATAAAAAATTACACCTTTTCAAATGTTTGAGATAATTAAAAAATTTGAGAAAACACACTATTTTTCAAAGTTATTTAAGAATAACAATGGCCCTTTAGTTTTTTATAAATGTACTTCCAAAACTAATAAAACTTCAGTCTCACATCGATCGCATTTTTCGCAAGCTTGTAACCCACCTCATCAACTCCAGAAAATATTTCCAAAGGAGAAATGTAGTATTTCTTCCCATCCTCAAACTCATAGAAATCCATGTTGGTAAATAAGTTATAAGCTAGAGCAATCAATCGTTGCTCCCCACCCGAAAGTGTTCCAGAAAACCACACTTCACTATTAATCAATCTTTGATCAAAATTGATTAGTGAGTGACGTTTGTTAAAAAGCTTTTCATTGCCTGTAACAATAAAGGAAAGGCTCGTCCAATATGGATCCCGAAGATCCTCAAACCCTAATTCTTCCATCATGTAACTAAATTTTGCCATATGATCCTTGTTTAAAAATAATTCTTTCACTATATATCCTCCTCAAACGTTTCTTATTTTAATCATATGATTTCCTCCAAGTAAATATCCACCCGTGAAGACGATGTGATACTTACAATTCCATCTCGTATGTGCTAAACTTTTATCGTCGTTAGACGTAAAAAAACTCCTTTCGATCTGATATGCGGTTGGTAGCCATTATTAGTATATCGAAAGGTTTTTTTTTATCGCTAAATCTATTTCGTCCACGCGTAGAAACGCGCGTTTTTTTTGTTTCGTACGCTACGCGAAAGAAACTGACTAAAGTCAATAAATAAAAAAGTCGCAAACCCAATGTTTGCGACTTTGCCCGGCTGAAAGCAGCATGTCGTTGTTTTTTCTATATACATACTTGCTTTTGCTACCGTCAGCAAGCTGGTGGTAGACTTGATCAAGCAGATTGGGTAATGGCCTGCCAACTTTCTAATAACTCGCTCAGCAGTTCCGCAACAGCTTGGGCAGGAGCCACTTCTTTTTTGATATTGGCTTCAATCAGCTGCTGATACATGTATTCATACAACGTTGCAAGACCTTCAGCAATCTCACAGCCTTGTTTTTCGTCTAACGACGTACGCAGCTCCAACAAAATATTTTGTGTTTTTATAAAGTATTCATGGGCTTTTGCTAGTTCTTGTTTTTCAATCGCTAACTGGGCCAACTTGATATTCTTGATTGCTGCCTGCAAAAGCATTTCGATCAATTTGTTAGGAGACGCGCTCATCACTTGATTCTTTAAATAATTTGATTGCATTTGCTGATAATTCATTTTCTTTCCCTCACTAATAGTCGAATTCGACAAATCCAGCAACATCTTCCTGCTGCAGATAGGTTTTTACCAAATTATTTTGTCGATTCAAACGTCCCAGTTCTTGTTTGATCAGTGTTTGTTGTGCTTGCACTTGTGTAAGAAATGTTTGATACGCAGCCACGACCTTTTCAACTAGGGCTTGTGTCTGTTTTGTGCGATTCGGACTATCTGTCAGAGTTGCTAAAAGCTCAGCATTGGTTGCCAGCAGTACTTCTGCTTGCTCCACTTCACCGTTCCAATCCGTCAACCCTTGTAAAATCCGTGTTAATCGTTCGTCCAGTGTAGGCAGGCTATTTTCCATTCCACTCTTCCTCTCTTACTCTGATTGTCCAGAATTATTTAGATGAGAATTGACTAGCTAAGTATTCTAACTGGCTCTCAGCTTGCATCATTGCTTCATCAAGTTTGGTAAACATCGTGATATACCGATCTCTTTTCATCTCTAAAATCTTGTCAAAACGTGTGATTTGCTTGTTCAGATCTTTGATGGTGGAATCATAGGTGGCTGATTTTGTAGCGATGACCCCTTTATTGGTAGAAGTATTAACAACATAACTATTGACTAACTCCTTGATCGCTAATGTATAGCCAGATTCTGTCGTTGATGTGGTCCCGTCGCTGTCTTTGCTTTTGGTCTTTTCATAAAAGAAATCTTTGATCGCTGAAGGATCTTCTTCTAAAGCTTTCTTAAATTTCTCACTATCAAAGCCTAAAGTGCCGTTATTGTCGATTGTCGAAATTCCCAGATCATTCGGTTTTAGATCTGAACCTTTGACAGAAGGGATCGTGATCAAATTACGTAATTGGGTTTGAAGCCGAGTCAGCGCAGTATCCCCAGCCAACGCACCCGTCTTGTTGTTTTCACTGCTAGGATCACCAACAGATAGATTTTCACCAATAAAGCTCATTAAGCTGTTGTATTGATCAACTAATCCTTGTACCGCATCTACCAATTTGGAAGTGTCGTTGGTCAAAGATACTTTTACGGATTCGTCGCTGACCTTGGATAGCGTCAGTGTTGCACCATCGATTACGTCGCTGACCGTGTTGCTGTCACGAGTGATCTCCATACCGTCTAACTCAAAAATAGCTGATTGCCCTTGCGTCGTTTTCGCAGTGGAACCGATCCCTAGACTTTCTGCAACATCACCAGAGATAGTAAAATTTTTGTCCCCCATTTTAGTATTGGTCAATACTAACTGGTTATCGATAATATTGGCACTCACAGAGGAATTTTTGCTTTGTTTATTGATTTTATCTGCAATGTCTTTTAGTGAGTCTTCACTAGTGATCTCAATGTCTACCGTGATAGGATTGCCGTCTTTATCTACTTCGGAACTTGTCAAAGAAAGCGTGCCTTCGACATTCAATGCAGCTTTGCTATTATCAGTAACTTTCGTTCCTGTTACTTTAGTAGCAGTAGCTAACTGCTTTACCTTTAGATCGTAGGAACCTTCCAATGCTTCGGCTGTTCCTGAGATAGACGCTATCCCACTGTTTGACGACGCTGCTTTCTTCGTTTGAAATGCCTCGTCTTTTTGCAGGGCATCGATTTTGTTCAAAAAGTTGGTCAAACGAGTGCTGATGTCGCTCCAGGCAGTCTTTTGCGAGTTGATGGTTTTGATTTGATTCTGGGCGCGGGTTTTATTAATGGCATCTGCTGCCAATAAACTTTCGATATCTTCTGCAGTGATCCCCGAATAACTCCCTAATGTCGTACTGATTCCTGAAGCACTTGTAATACTTGCCATTTCCTCATCCCTTTCTAGTGCGCAACCTTTCAAAGACTTCAGAGATCTATTCTCTAAAGTCTTCAATTACGCTGATCATCTGTTGCACCATAGTGGCGGGCTTTCCAACAAGTTGTTCACTTTTCCTGATTTGGACGATATTCTTCAAAAGCTGTGGTGCAGACAACAGCGACCATCCAGTCAACTAGCGTTTCACACTGGACCAGCTCTGTGAATTTGCTTGTTTGGTGCCTCTTGATTATGTGAGCGGTCATCCAGCGACCGATGTTCTTAGTGGTGCTATGTAAAGCCAAGGACCTTGCTTCCCCGTCTGGTCCTTGGCTGTGATTTCCCCAAAATTATTGAAGTAAGCTCAATACGCTGTTTGGCATTGAATTTGCTTGTGCCAACATAGAAGTTGCTGCTTGAGAAAGGATGTTGCTCTTAGTAAAGCTCATCATTTCTTGCGCCATGTCAACGTCACGGATACGTGAGTTTGCTTCAGAAAGGTTTTCTTGCGTTGTACCCAAGTTGTTGATTGTGTGTTCTAGACGGTTTTGAGCCGCACCTAGGTCCGCACGTTGTGCAGAAACAGTTTTGATGGCTTCATCGATTTTGCTGACTGTGCTGTTTTTAGAAGCTTCTTCAACTTCTGTCTTAGCCGTTGCGATAGCTGTTTGGCCATTAGTAGAAGCTTTAAAAGTTTCTAAAGCTGCATCATATGTTTTTTGTGCTGCTGCTTTTGCAGTATCATCAGCCGCATTTTCAATTGCATCTTTAAGTTCTGCAGCTGTTTTACCAGCTGATGCATCAATTTTACCGTCAGCATCATACTTATCTGAATTAGCTGCATCTAAAAAGGCCGTTTCAACTTTTTTAGCAATTTCAGATTCAGCATCTTTTGCTTCCTCAAGTTTTAAAGCGTCTACGCCTAATGCCTTGGCACCCATATCACCGATTTTTACGCTCATTGTTTGGTTCGCATTGGCACCGATTTGGAAGATGAAAGAAGCTTTTTCACCACTTTCTCCACCTTTTAATAAGCTCTTAGTATTGAATTCTGTTGTTGTGCTGATACGATCGATTTCGTCAGACAAAGCAGAAAACTCTTTTGAGATTGCTTCGCGGTCATCTGTACTCAAAGTTCCGTTTGAACTTTGAACTGCTAAGTCACGCATACGGCCTAAGATGCTGTGGGTTTCATTTAGCGCACCTTCAGCTGTTTGGATCAATGAGATACCATCTTGTGCATTGCTTTTCGCTTGAGATAATCCACCGATTTGGCCTTTCATTTTTTCAGAGATTGCTAGTCCAGCAGCATCGTCGCCGGCTTTGTTGATACGCATACCTGAAGATAGTTTTGATAAAGAGTTGCTTTTAGAAGCATTTGCTGCTGTTAAACGAGAGTAAGTGTTTAACGCAGACACGTTTGTATTGATTCTCATTTGATTATTCCTCCTAATTTTTCGCTAAGGTTTCCCTCTGTTTATATGTATCGGAAGAAAAAACCGTTAGTTAAGATAGGGAAATAAAAAAATCAAAAAAAATTTATGCTCCGTATAAACAGCTGCTCTTGAACAAGAGAAACCCACGTTCATTCTTGGTAAACGATAGGATCTAAGAAATCATCTTCTATTGCTCCAGCTATCGTGGGAGTGATTCTTATCCAATCTGGCAATAAAACTGCTATAGTCAACCATCAAAAAAACATCTTAAACAAAAAACTCTACTTAGCTATTCGTAAATTGCAGCGGAGCATAGCCGCCTGCAACTTCCTTTTCTAAGTAGAGTCCATAGAGTTTGTTGTTCCTCTCTTGCATCTTACGGTGACATCTATAAACGATTATCTAACGTAATCAAGGATCGTCAATTGCATGATTTTTGTTCCCATCGCCAATGTACTTTGATAAGCCGTCATTTGATTAGAAAACTCCATATACTTTTCCACAAAATCAATATCTTGTTTGTTGGAAAGCGTCTCTGTCAAATTCAGTTTCTCTGTTTCATTACGATCTGAGGCAGCTTCTAGCCGATTGTACAAAGCGCCGATCTGAGAACGCACATTCACAAAATGATTGGCATACTCATCATGGGCTTCCAGCAGCTTGCCCCCCAAAGCTTCTTTGTCATCAGTACGCAATGCAGACAATAAATCATTGAAATACGTACTTAAATTTTCTGGATCTGACTCTGTTCCGGTTTCCTTCATTAGACGACTGCCGTCGGATAGTAAATCGACAGAAACACCATTCGCGATTTCTCGCGGCAAGTCTTTGCTAGTCCCATTGTATTTGATCCCAACGATTTCGCCATCTTCTTTTACGATTTCAAATGGCGGGGTCGTCGTACTGGTACCGCCAAAGATATATCGGCCATCGTAATTGGTATTTAGCGCTTCTACGATCCCTTCGATTTCTTCTTCAATCTCTGCTTTATTGGCCTTTAACTCATCATCACCATTCGTACCATTGGCAGAAGATTGGATCAACGAACGGATTCGCAGCATCGATTTGCTGACATTGTCTAATGTTGAATCTTGAACTTTTGACCAAGAAATACTGTCTTTGATCGTACTGCCAAATGTTGCGTTCTGATTGATGGATCCAGTTAGATTCATGATTTTAGAGATCAGCAATGGGTTCTCTGATGATTTGCTGACTTCTTTCAGACTAGATAACTGGTTAAGTGTCTTGTGAACATTCGAGGCGTTAGTGCCTAAATTACGAATAAAATCACTATAAGTAATATTATTTGAAATACGCATTTATCTATACTCCTGTTCGATTGATCAAGGTATCCAGCATCTCCGAAACCACAGAAATGATTCGTGCATTTGCCTGGAAGCCTTGTTGAAACCTTATCACGTCAGACATTTCCTCATTGATCGAAACCCCTGAAACGGATTGATTTCTATATTCTAATTGATTTAGCAGTGATAGCTGAGCGCTAGCAGTATTATCTGCTTGCTGTTTTGAGATCCCGTTCTTCGTGACGATACTATTGAAGTAACTGTCACACGTCATACCTGAACCATCTGTTTTGAAGGTAAGTGTGTCGGGATCAAAAGAAGCCATCGTTTCATCTGACAGCGGAAAATCCAATTTTGCATTGCGAAGCTTCGCAATCGCTGCTGCTCTTGAACCATCTCCAGATTCACCTGTTTTACCGGCTTGCAATAAGCTAGGATTATCAATGATACTTTGAGAGACTTTGATCGTACCGGCAGTATCTTCTCCGAATTCAAAGAGACCGGAAGTACTGGATTTTCCATCTGTAAAGATCATATTGACTGCTTTGGCAATGGTTGTGGCAAAATTGTTCAATTCGCTTAAGCGACTGTCAATCTCAGTGACCGAAACTTGCAGACCCCCGATCGATCCTTCTTTGATCGGCAACTCCTCGTAGTTTGTTTGACCGTCTTCTGTTGGCTTATTGATCAAAATCGTCCCTGGAGGGTAATCCCCACTGATTGTCTCCCGTGGATTCAAGCTGTTACCGTCTTTGGAAACGATGGTTCCTTGCTCGTTTTTACCCATCACTACACTGATCGTATTGCGTTCGTCTGCATTTAGGATCGTTTGGCCGCCAATCGCTACATAGCCTCGGCCATATTGATCAAATGTCGTTTCGATCGGTGCCAAGCTTGAAATATCTTTGAGTAGATTGTCCCGCAGATCCAGTAAGTCATTGGAGGTTTGTCCGTCAGTTGCTAAGGCATAGATCTGTTCATTCAATGATTCTAGCTGTTTGATTTTTTCATTGAAATCCAATGCAGATTTTTCGATGTCATCTACCGTGTCACCTTGCAATTTTTTCATTTGCGAAGACATTTGGTTGATAATGTCAGCCAGGGTACTGCTGTTTTCGAGGACTAGACTTTTGGCCGTTTCTAATTCGGGATTGTTGGCTAGCGCAGTCCAAGAGTCAAACATCGTAGACAGCTGTTTCGATAAACCATTATCTGAAGGCTCATTTAAGATACCTTCCAATTGACCAAGGATATCTGCTTTTTGTTCATAGTATGTATATTTGGAATTGGCATTTCGTACTTGCCCAATCACAAAATCATCAACAACGCGCTGCACACTGCTAACCTTGACCCCTGTACCGATCGTACCTGCTCCTGGTAGATAGTAAGGTTGCTGAGTCTGTAGATTGACACGTTGCCGTGAATACCCGTCTGTATTCGTATTGGCGATATTATGGCTGCTCGTTTGTAGTGCTACTTGGTTTGCGCTCATACCGCCAGTAGCGGTCCCAAGTGATCCGAATAATCCTGTCATAAAAGTTCTCCTTAAATTTTTTGGTCAATGATCGCTGTCTGAACAGTGGCCTTTTCCGTATATTTCGAATACGTATTTGCTGCCGGCTGGATGTTGTCTTTAACGGCATCCATCAATGTTTTTTGGTAGCTGAGGGCTTGTTCAGTCAATAAGAGATTTTCTTGCTGTTGTCTTTGGATTTGTTGGATCAATTCACGACATTTGTCTGTCAGATTGCCTTCATAAGATTCGATGACTGGGACAAATCCTTCTTTTTTCTCTACCAGCTCGATCAGTTTTTCACCTTGGCCCTTGATCAAATACTCTTTCTCTTTGACCAAAAGTCGAAAAAAACGTTGTAATTGTCGTTCAAATTCACGTTCTGTCATCTAATCCGCCTTCTTTACATCGCTAGCAAGCATTTTAGTGGCAATTGCTTCTGCTGATACTTGATAAGTGCCATCTTTGATGGATTGTTTTAATGCAGCGACACGATCAGCACGGCTCGCTTCGTTACCGCCACTGTTTTTGATCGTTTGCGCTGTTTTTGACAATTGGACGTCAACCTTTTTTTCGGCAGCGGTTTGCTCTGCTTTGGTTGGCTTGATTGTTTCTCGTTGGATGGCTTTGTCGCTATACTCTGCATAACCTCTTGCGATTTTCATGAGAGTTCCTCCATTCTCGGTGCTTCTTCTATTTTATACTATCGGATAAAAAGAAAAAAAGTTAAACCTTTTTGTTTAACTTTTTCTAAGAAGATTCACTTAACTCAAGTTATGAATCCGTTGCTTTTGGGACAAGATATTGGTGATCCGGACACCAAAGTTCTCATTGATGACGACAACTTCTCCTTTAGCGATCAATTTCCCGTTCAACAATATTTCTAACGGTTCATCTGTCAGTTTGTCCAATTCGATGACCGATCCAGCATTGAAAGATAAAATTTCTTTGACTGTTTTTTTGCTGCGTCCCAAAACAACACTTAGATCCAATGGCACGTCTAAAATCAAATCCAGATTATCGCCATCTGTGGTTGGTGTTGCATTTAATGGCTGGAATGCTGGTTGACTGACTTCCACTTGCGGTTGGTTAACCGCAGGTTCTGGTTTTGCTTCTACAGCGGGCTGCGGTTTTGCCGGTGTTTCCCGTTCCACAACTGTTGCTTGATCTGCTAACATCGCGGCTACGATATCATTGACGACTGGATCGCTAAAAACTTGCATGATCTCACTCTCGATCGCACCTTCCACACTTAGTGAGAATGAAATACAGTAAATTTCTTCTTCCTTAACTGCCTCGTATTCCAGAGCTTCTGATTCGCTCCATAGTTTGACGATCGGTGGTAAAATATCCACTTTGCGATTGATCATCGTTGCCATCGAGGTAGATGCGGTACCGATCATTTGGTTCATTGCTTCGGCAACAGCACTTAGCTCTAGTTCTGTGAATTGAGTACTTGTTGTTTCACCTGTGCCTCCCATCATCAAATCTGCAATGATGATTGCATCTTTGACTTCCAAGAGCATCAAATTGCTGCCGACAAGTCCTTCTTTAAACTCAACAATCGTGGCCACTTTCGGTGCCACTAGATCATCTAAAATCGTTTGAAGTTTGACTCTGACAACTCTAGGCGTTGTAATGCTGACACGTCGATTCAAGATCGACGATAAGGTCGTTGCCGCTTGGGACATCGAAATATTCCCGACTTCTCCGATAATATCAACTTTTACTTGTTCATCTACATTTTGCTGAGAGGTATCGTGATTCATCAATGCATCGATCTCTGATTGGCTAAAACTTTCGCTCATTCTTCTTGCTCCTCTTCTAACTTGTCTAATAATTCAATGGCTAGCTTATCTCCCTGCTTGCCAGGTTTCGCGCGATAAAACGGTTTTCCATCAACAAAGGTCTCTAATGGTTCCGTGATCTTTTTATCTAATTTGATGACATCCCCGACTTCTAAATGAATGAAGTCTGACAAACTCATCTGGGCATATCCTAACAAAGCTTCCAGATTTAACGCGACTCCATTCAAACTTTTTTGCAGCTCGCGGCTATCCTCAGAACTGGCTGGTTGATTGCTGTCGAACCAATTACGAAAACTTAGTTTATCAATGATTCCTTCAAAGAAGACATAAGGAACACATAAGTTGATAAAACTCTTGGTTTCGAAAATTTTCAATGTGAAGGTCACCAACACAACAGGTTCATTGGGTGACATATTTTGCAGCAACTGCGGATTAGTATCCAACCCATCCAAGACTGAATCTAACTTGACGATATCTTGCCAGACACTTTCATAGACCCGTACGAATAGTTTGACTACTTCTTCCAGAATGGCTGTTTCAATATCCGTGAAATTCGTCTTGTCTTCTAAATCAATCTCTGATTGTTTGCTTTGATACGCATCCAATCCTCCACATAATAGTTCCACCATCAACATGCACAGTTGAGGGTTCATCTCGATGAATTGAATCCCATTTAGCGGTTGAGAACGAAAGAGTCCTAACAACGTAAACTTAGGGATCGAATGGATAAATTCATCGTAACTTACTTGTTCGATAGCAGCCAACTGCAAAGTTACGTTGGTACGCAATTGGGTAGACAGCATACTGCTGCTCATTTTAGAAAAGTCTTCAAAGATCATGTGCAGGGTATTGACGTACTCTTTGGATAACTTTGTTGGTCTGCGAAAGTCGTAGGTTTTTACTTTTGTCTGCTTGTCTTCTTCATTCATTACCTCTTTATCGATCTCTCCTGTGCTCATCGCATTCAGTAAGAGATCTATTTCTTGCTGCGTCAATACCTGATCCACACTAATCCCCCATTTTTCTTAAAAAATCAACTGATCAATTTTGATCACACTTGCTACTTTATCTGACAATGATACGACACCAATGGCATGACTGCTGCCTTCTTGATCACTCAATTGCAGATCTGACTCTTGTAATTCCAGCACTTCGATGACTTCTTCGACTAAAACGCCCTTGCGATCATCGCCTTGCTTCATGATCAAAACATTCCGATCCTCTGCAGAACTTGATACTGCGATCAATTTCGAGAGCCGAATCACTGTCAAAACGGTCCCTCGCAAGTTGATCAAGCCTTCGACCCATTCAGGCGCTAATGGGACTTTAGTGATTTCTGGTGCATCGATAACTTCCTCAACCGATTCAGCAGAAATCAGATAATGTTGCTGCGCCATTTTAAAAAGAATCATTTGCATCTCAACACATCCTCTGAAGTCTAAGCAAAAGCTTTATCAATAGACGCGATCACTCGATCGGTATCAAATGGTTTCACGATGAAATCCATTGCTCCTGCTCGAATAGCATCCATAACCATACCTTGTTGACCCATGGCACTACACATGATCACTTTCGCTGATGGATCAGACGAACGAATCATTTTCAACGCTTCTAAGCCATCTACTTCTGGCATTGTAATATCCATTGTTACTAGATCGGGTGCAGTGGCTTGGTATTTTTCATAAGCTTCTTTCCCATTTTGTGCTTCTCCGACTACTTCATAGCCGTTTTTTTCAAGAATATCTTTTAATTTCATGCGCATAAACACCGCATCATCGACGATTAATACTTTTTTTGACATAATTGTTACTCCCTTCAAATACCTAATGTACCAAATATTTCTTCTAGAACACCCTCTTCTGGAATAAAGAACAGCGAGGCGTCTAGTGTTTCTTGTTCATAAGAAAACTCATTGCGAATGACCAAAACGTGATCATCAAACTGATTTAATGCTAGATAAAGGCTACTAATTGCAGCACCAAAGAAATCATAACGAGCCATCGGTAGCGACGCCGCTAATTCAGCAGACAATAGTTGGCTGATCGCATTTAGAAACGAATTAAAAATGATATTCGTCACCTCACTAATGATCGACTGCTTCATTTCTTCAGTGGCATCTTCCATGACCAGATGGACCAGTCGATCGGCAGCAACATCTGAAAGTACAAAGAGAAACACGCCGCTGAATGTACCGCTGATTGAACTGATCACTGCATGGACCTCTTTGTCTTCTTCCATGATCTGTGTATAGAGAGTTTGATAATCCAAGACCGCTACTTCCGGTACACTCATTGAGATAGGTTGCGCGATCAGCTTAGAAATACTTGTGGCAGCATTTCCGCCTCCAATATTGATCAGTTCTTTTAATCCGTCTAATTGCAAGTCGGTGTATTTCATTGCCGCTCATCCTTTTTTTCTCCACAAATCGCATTGACATCTAAAATCAGTGCAATCGAGCCGTTTCCTAAAATCGTCGCCCCCTGATAGCGATCCAGCTGCTGGAGGAGCGGATCGATCTTTTTAATCACGATTTCTTGCTGACCAACTAACTCGTCTGCCAACAAGCCATAATATTGCTGTTCGCTGTTGACAATGATGGCGAATTTTTTTCCGACTGTGTTTCCCTCGATTCCTAAAAGCTGATCGGTCCGAATAATCGGAATCAAATCTTCCTGGAAACGATAAACTTCTTGAGAAACGGTCTGAATCACTTCTTCTTCTTTAATGATCACTACACGTTCAACTAAATCAAGCGGAATCGCAAAGGTTTCGGTTCCTACACGCACCATTAGTGCTTGAATGATCGATAAGGTCAATGGTAGTTTGATCGTAAAGCGCGTCCCCTTATTGGGCCGACTCCATAATTCAATCGTGCCGCCTAAATTAGCGATCTTCGATTGTACCGCATCCATCCCTACACCTCGACCCGAGATATTCGTAACTTTTTCTGCTGTCGAAAATCCCGGATGGAAAATCAGTTGCTGGATCTCTTCATCAGATAAGCCTTCTGTGGCTAAGCCTTTTCTTTCCGCACTTGCTTTGATCACTTGTGGGTCTAATCCCTTGCCATCATCTTCTAGCGTGATGATGACTCGATTGCCTTCCTGGTATGCAGCTAACCGAATCGTTCCTTTACGGGATTTTCCTAATGCTTCCCGTTCTTCTGGACTTTCGATCCCATGATCGACAGAATTACGCAGGAGATGGACCAATGGCTCACTCAGTTCAGAAACAACCGTCTTATCCAACTCTGTTTCTTCTCCAATGATTACCAGATCCATTTCTTTTCCTAGTTCAGTCGATAAATCCCGCACCATTCGGGGAAAGCGGCTGAAAACGACATTGACCTGCTGCATACGAATCCGCAATACCAAGTCCTGCAATTCAGATGTCAGATGGGAGACTTGTTCCAGCGGATCTTTGATTGCTTCGATGTTTTCGCGATGGCTGACATCTTCCAGCTGGTTGCGATAGACGACTAATTCCGAAACTAGATCCAAAAAAGAATCGAGTCGCGATAGATCCACCCGGATCGATTGATTAGAAACAGACGCATGATGTGTCATTGTTTCTTTGGTTTTGGGTATTGGTTCTTTCGTGGTGTCTGTTTTTAGAGTCTCATTTGTTGCTTGAGACGGATTTGCTTGAAAAGGCTCAACTCGAAACTCTTCGATCTCACTATTACTAGCAATATTCTTTTGGACTTCCGCCAACTCATTCTGAGTGAGATACACTAGCCTAAAATCAGAATCAAAATCACCTTCTTCCAATTGTTCCGCACTCGGTTCCGTATGCAGGATATCACCAGATTGTTCCAGTTTTTCCATGATCAAAAAGGCTCTAGGCCCCTTGAGCATGGAATCTTTTTCTAAGCGGACCGCAATGCTGAAGGCGTGGTAATCCCCGGCTACCGCTTGTTCGATCACAAAAAGATCCGAAGAATCAAATTGCTCAAATGCCAGCGATAACTGCGCAAGCGGTGTATCGGAGGTTGTTGTTTCCGAATGTTGTTGATCGGATTGATTTTGGCTTTGCTGTTCTACTTGATCTAATTCCAGCAGCAAATCTGTGATTTGATTCGGCTGCAGTTCTTTTTCTTCCCGCAAGTCTTCCACCAATTCGGATAACCGATCCAAGCATTTAAAAATCAGCGAGATGGAATCACTCGTCACTGACAACGTTGCTGTTTTGAATAGCTCAAAAATATTTTCCATCTTGTGGGTCAACTGTGTCATCACATCGTACCCCATCGTCGCTGCCATCCCTTTCAGTGTATGAGCTGAGCGGAAAATATCATTTAAAAGTGCTGTGTCTTGCGGATTGCTTTCTAATGCCAATACATGGTCGTTCAGCTGTTGCAGATGGTCATCTGTCTCTTCGAAGAAAAGCGTACGGTATACGCTATTATCATCCAAATGAATCCCTCCTTTGCGAAATTATATTTTTTGATAAATAAAGGAATCGATTTTTTTCAACCCGAATTTTTCCGAAAAATTAATCGTTTCTGTTGCTCCAGTAAATAAAATCCCACCTGGTACTAAGGCATCACTAAACTTCTGATACACTTTGTCTCTGGCATCACTTTTGAAATAAATCGTTACATTGCGGCAGACGATCACGTGACAATTCTTTTCATAGGGATCTTTCAATAGATCATGTTTCTTGAAATGAACTTTCCGCTTGAGTTCTGGTTTGATCTGATAAGTGTTTCTCTCTTTGACCTCAAAATAATTCGCTAGTTCTTCAATAGGAACATTTCTTAGCTCGTGCTCGCGATACACCCCTTGTTTTGCCTTTGTCAAAATCTGCTGATCGATATCCGTTGCTAAAACAGCGGGCGCTGCCAAGCGATTTTTCTCTAACAGCATGGCGATCGTATAAGGCTCCGCACCTATCGAGCAAGCCGCACTCCAAATTTTCGGCAATGCAAACTGTGGCACGATCTTAGTCAGCAGCGTTTTTTCAAAGGCATCAAATAACTCTTTGTTACGATAAAATTCGGTAACATTGATCGTGATATGGGCTAGAAAAGCTTCTCTGGCAACCATATCTTTCTCCAAAAGCCGCTGGTATTCCTGCAAATTTTTAGCACCTGAATGTTCCATGATGGTCAAAATCCGTCTTTGCATTTGACTTTCTTTGTAGGCCGCTAGCTGTACCCCCAGCCGATCACTGACCCATTGATTAAAAACAACAAAATCTGTCTCCATGTTCTCACCCGACTATCTGTCCGATTTTTGTTTCAATCTTGCTTAGTGCTAGAACTTCATCGACTGCCTTTTGTTCGATGGCGTATCGCGGCATCCCGAAGACCACACAACTGTCTTTGTCCTGAGCGATGGTATAACCACCTTCTTGTTGGATCGCTTGCATTCCTTTGGCACCATCTTTACCCATTCCAGTCAATAAAACACCGACTAGCCCCTTTTGATAAGCGCTGGCTGCTGAAGTGAATAAATAATCAACCGCCGGCCTAGTTCCGTGAAGCTTCTCCCGTTGATTCAGGTGAAAACGCCCTTGTCCCACTGTCATATGGTAATCTCCTGGGCAAAGATAGACTTGGTTTTCAATCGGCATGCCGTCGGTCACTTCTTTGACTGGTACTGTTGTTTCCGAGTTCAGACGTTGAGCGAAAGATGCAGTGAATCCAGCCGGCATGTGTTGAACGATCATGACTGGGCAATGCAGTCGTTTAGGCAAGCCGCGGATGATTCCCAACAAAGCTCTGGGGCCACCGGTGGAAGAGCCAATCACGACTGCTTCAACTGTCCGTGGCAAATGGTGTGACGTTAATTTTATTTGTTCAGCTATACTATGGTTTATTTCCTTAGAATGGTTTTGATCAAGCGAATCGATTTTTTTGTAGAAATCATCGATCCAGTCTTGTTGAATCTGAGATAGATTAACAGGCTTTTCAACGAAGTCTGCCGCCCCGAGCTCTAATGACTCAATCGTTGTTTCTTGATTTGTCATTGAACTGAGCATGATTACCGGAACGGTGTACTGTTCTTTGATCATCCGCAATGTCTCTAATCCATCCAATACAGGCATTTCTACATCCATCACTACAAGGTCGAAAGATTCTTTCGCAAGATGATCTAGTGCTTGCTTGCCATTACGAGCAGCAGCAGCTACTTTGATGTGGGGCATCTGTTCCAACAGATCCGTCACCACTTTCCGCATAAAAGCAGAATCATCTACGATCAATACTCTTTTCATTTTTTTCAAACTCCTTTATAGATAGATGATTTCTTGATTTACGATCCGAACCATTGTTGTAAAATCGTCTAAGTCAACGATCATTGTTCTTCCAGCCGTACCACCAACGTGTTTGGCTACAATGGGAATTCCCAACTTGGCCAAAGATTGTTCAACTGCCTCAACATTGCGTTGTCCGATATTACTCGTATTCGTGATTGTTTGGAATTGAAACATATTGGCACCACCAACGATTTTGGCTTTGAATCGCGGAGCACGTACTTTACGCTGCAATTCTGCAACCATGTTTGGCAATGCCAGATCAGCAAATTTTCCCGGCTTGATCTCCCGCTTGTGGGAAAATGGTTGACTATCTGGCAGCATAATATGGCTCAGTCCGCCAATTTTGCTTTTTTCATCATAAATGATCGTGCCAACGCAGGATCCCAGTCCAACGGTCATTAATTTGTCCGGATACTGGGCAATTTTATACTCTGAGATGCCTACATGAATCTCCTGTTTTGTTTTCAATAGACGGGGCAACTCGTTTCTCCGAACGTGTCCTGCCATTCCTCCGGTTCATAGTCAAATAAAAAGGAGAGCGCCAATAATAGTACGACGGATTCATCGCTTTTCAAAAATTGCTCGATATAACTTTGTTTAAGTCCCGAACGATCAAGCTGAGCTTCATAATCCGTCTCTTCCAGCGTAGAGATCCCCACGATCTCATCGACATACAGCCCAAGATCTTGATCATTCCAATGACATAAGATGACATTGTTCCGTTCAGAAACCGTTGTGGGCTCTTTGAATAGTTTACGGCGAACATCAATAATCGGGATCATTTTTTCTTGAAATTCATAGACACCTAAAACGAAATCAGCCACTTCCGGTAACTGAATAAAGGATTGGGCTTCAATCACTCGTGTCACTTGCTGGACTCGGATTGCAAAGAGCTGGTCATGACTTCTAAATATTACATATTGCTCCATCAGCATCTTTTCCTCTCTCTAGAATTTAAAGCTATCTACTTGGAACTTCAGAATGCTCGCGATCGTTTCGATTTCTTGCGCATTCGATTCAAATTCTTCGATGACCAAATAGAAATCTTCCAAGTTGGCCGTCACTTCTTGGGTGCCGGCAGAGGTTTCTGAAACAGCAGAGGAAATATTGCTGACAGAGACTTGCACCATATCTTTTTTCTCCACGATGCCGGTAATATGTGACTCGACTGTTTGGATACTCATTACTAATTTTTCAACAATATCAGAGATTTCATTGGCTAAATCAATCACCTTATTGATATTGTCTGTTTGTTTTTTCCCGCCCTCATAAGAATTCATCGCTGCTGAAACAACTTTCTCAGATTTTTTGCGGATTGCTTCAATGATCGTCCGAATACTTTTAGTCGATTGACTGCTCTGTTCTGCCAAACTGCGAACTTCTTCTGCCACAATGGCAAATCCGCGGCCTGCTTCCCCTGCACGAGCTGCTTCGATCGAAGCATTTAATGCCAAAAGATTGGTTTGATCAGAAATATCATTAATCAACTGAACGATTTTGCCGATACTTTGAATGTCTTCATTCATATCATTCATACCATCCACCAAATCAGCTTGATTTTGACGTTCGACTTCCCAACTTTCTGAGACATACATCATCACTTCAGAATTTCGATAATTGCTATCTTGAGATTTTTGCACGTAGCCATTCATGAGGTCGATCTCTTTGTGGATTTCCTCGATGCTTGTTGCTAATTCGTCCATGTCAACAGAGGTCTGTTCTGCTTCAGAGGCTTGAGAACTGGCTGCGTTGGCGATAGCGTTCATCGTTTGGCGAACATTTTCGATAGATGTTTTGGCATTTTTGGACGTATTGGTCAAATTTCCAACCATTTCCGTCATGCGGGTGCTTTCTTCATGCATTCCCACGATTACTGCTTTAAATGTATTCAAGACACCTTTAAAACTATTTTTGACCTTTTCAAAGAGGGGATCATTTCCGTCATTCCCCATAGCATCAATGTGCGAGAGGTCTCCTCCACTAACAATTTCCAATTCTGCTAGTAATGTATCCATTCCTGGATCCTTATGTTTCACCACAAAAGAGAGTACGACAACTCCAATAAATTCCAATAAGAGAACGATTATTGAAAAAATAAAGAACACATGACTCAACTGATCGTCTCCGTGAGGCCGTAAAACAAAGAAATAGCACCCCAATAAAACGACAAACGTAATAATTAAGGGAAGCAGCGTAGCGAGGCGGATTTTTTTGATAATAGCTTGTAACTTCTTCTTCATGACAGTATCCTTTCCTATGCGATATGATCGTCAATGATTTTTATCAAGATTCGCTCTTCACTTGATAATCGCAGTGTCACTCCTTCTTTATCCGATTATGAAAACAATCTTCTAGTTCCCTAATCGGATAATTAACTGGAAATTTAAGGCTTGTCACCAGACATATGTATCTTTCGGGTCTGCATAACGGGTATAGCCGCCGTTGCGATCGTCCCGTATCAATCGTCCTTCTTTAAGCTCAAAAACACGATTCCGAACAGTATTGACCATGGTGCTGTCATGGGTAGCAAGAAGCACGGTGGCCCCTAACTGGTTGATCTTTATGAATAATTTCATGATTTCTACTGCAGATTTAATATCTAAATTTGCTGTAGGTTCATCTGCGATCAAGACTGCCGGTTCAGTTACGATGGCACGGGCGATCGCGATCTTTTTGCATTGTCCTACCGACAATTCATGGGGATAGCAAGATTGATAAGCCGTCATGCCCACCATTTGCAATGCTTTATCGGTTTTTTCTTTGCGTATTTTCCGTGGCACGCCCAATACCTGTAATGCATATTCAATGTTTTTATAAGCCGTCATATGTGCCAACAGCAGGTCTTCCTGCTGGATAATGCCTACTTGTCGCCGAATCATATATAGGTGACGATCTTTCAGCCCTTCTAGCAGCACATTGCCAATTTGGATCGACCCTGCTGAAAGCTCTTCTTCTTTCAGCAGTAACTTGAACAGTGTCGATTTGCCAGAGCCGCTCGGTCCTACGACATAAATAAATTCGCCTTGCGAGATCTCAGCGGTAATATTTGCTAATGCTAGCGTGCCATTTTGGAATTGCTTGCTGACTTTGGTTAATCGGATCATTGGTCTCTCCTCTAATTAGTAAAACGATTGACAACAGCTAACATATCATCCGTTGTTTGCATTGCTTTTGTATTAAGGGCGTATGCTCTTTGTGTCGTCAGCAGTTCTGTCATTGAACCAGCCAAGTCTACATTCGATCCCTCCAAATAATGTTGATTGATCGTTCCAAAAGCGGTTGGGTCTGCTTGAGAACTTGTTAGCTGGGCATTTTGTGTTTGAAATAGCTGACTTCCCACAGGAACCAGATCATTCATATTGGTTGGGTTATAAAGTGTCAATTGCCCTAGTAGAACTGCCTGTCCATTTTGTTGGGTCATTAATCGGCCTGCAGAATCAATTTGGATGTTCTGGGCATTTGGCCATTGATTAGCGGGTACCATAGTAGTCATAGCGACAGGGTAGCCATCGCTGGTGACTAGTCCTTTTTCAGCATCTAACTGGAAATTACCAGCTCTTGTCAAAAGCAACTCATTGTTTCCATTGCGGACGCCAAAGAATCCCGTACCTTGGATCGCCACATCTAGCGGCTGACTGCTAGCTGTCAACACGCCTTGACCAAAGCTAGTTCCAGTTGTAGCTGAAGAACCAACGTTCCAGCCGTATTGTGCCGCATTACCACTGAAATAGACTTCCTCAGTTGATACTGCATTGTTGATCAGTTCTTTGAAATGAGTCGTTTGCGTTTGATAACCATTGGTATTGACATTGGCAATGTTGTTAGCAACATTGTCCAAATTCTTTTGTAAACTGTTCATTCCTGAACGACTGATCCCTAATAAACCGTTCATATTCATTCTGCTATCCTCAAATCTTTCCTAATTCGTTCACTGCTTTTTGGAGTGTTTCATTGGTGGAGTTCAATACTTTCTGGTTTGCTTCAAATTCTCTTGATGTCTGGATCATTGCCACCATCTCGTCTGCCACGACCACATTGGCTTGTTCCAGATACCCTTGCTGCACCGTCGGCCGTGCAGCGATCGTCCCTGCATTGTCGCTGGTATAGTAAGTTTCCCCATTGGCCATCAACTGGTCTGGTTCAAACAAACGGACTTGGAATTGCGGATTATCTGCTGCGGTCACTGGCTGATTGCCATTGCCTAAAACAACGTATCCTTCTTGGGTCACGTATTGATTCTGCTGATTAAGGGTAAAGTCCCCTTTTCGCGTGTATAATGTTTCACCTGCAGGTGTTCGGACAGTAAAGTAGCCATCAGAAAGCAGTGCGAAATCTGTTGCTTGATCCGTTTGTTTTATCGCCCCAGCTGCCTGTTCCAAACTGGTGCCGGCTAATTGATTCCCGAATGCCAGTCCACCAATATCATGACGAGTGTTTGCCTGAGCACCGCCTTGATAATTATGTAATGCTACTTCATCTAATGTCGATTGAAATAGTTTTTTTGCTTGATACCCAGTGGTTTTGACATTGGCGATGTTCCCACTAGTCGTTTCTTGCCGTTTCTGTAAGACATTGATGTTGCGGGAAAGAATATCTAATCCTCGAATCATGCTAGTTCCTCCTTGATCAATAATCGTAATTTAGCTACCATTTTGCCGTGGATCTGTGAAACCCTTGGAATTGAGATTTCTAAAATTTCTGCGATCTCTTTGAGTGTCAATTCTTCGGTGTAATACAAACTCAAAATCAACTGCTCTCTTTCCCCGAGCTTTTTGATACAGGTAGTCAATGCTTGCAGACGTTCTGTTTCTAATAACGCTTCTTCCACATCTACTGCTTCTTTATCGCTGATAGAATCTTTGATCGTCATACCTTCATCTTGAGCAGAAAACAATGTATCCTCTAATGACACACTAGCTAAATAATGTAGGCTTTCATAAATATCTGCCAACTGTCCGCGACTAATTCCCATCTGTTTAGAGATTTCTGTATCAGTCGCTTCTCGCTTCAAGGTTTGCTCTAACTCTTGTCGTGCTTGATAAAATTGGTTAACTGCCGCCATTTTATAACGTGAGATTTTTGCATGCTTGCGTACTTCGTCAATGATCGCTCCTTTGATACGAAGGACCGCATAACTTTCAAAAGGCACTTTTTTCGTCGGATCAAATTTGTTTAACGCATCCATCAATCCGATGACCCCAATGTTGAATAGATCTCCTTGTTCGTAATCTGTCGTTTTGATTGACATTCGCTGAACCACGCGTTCGACTAGAGGAAGGTATTTAATGATTTCTGCTTCTCTATCCACTTCGTACATCGGTTATTCTCCTTTCACTTCGCACTCTTTGCTCATATCTCAATACTGCCTACCGTCTCAATAGCGATTTCGTTAGGTATCTCATTCAATGACAAGATTGCCAAATCCGGAAAATTGAATGTGATCATTTTCTTGAACGGAAGACGAATCTTTGGTGAAGCTAGAATTACGAAGGAAACATTCTGAGCGATCGCTGCATGTTGGATCGTATTGATTGAATCCAAAATTTTCGTCACTGTCTCTGGCTTTAAGACTGGGTAAGAGCCGGTTGCTGTCTTCTGAATACTTTGAGCAATCATTTCTTCTAATTTTGGATGAATGACAGCGACCTTCAGTTCATGCTGCTCCCCAATATATTTCGCCACGATCGTTCGTTTCAGTGCTTGACGAACATATTCTGTCAAGACTTCTACATCTTTTGTTACAACGCCGTAATCGGCTAATGTTTCTAATATTGTTGCCAGATCATTGATTGGGATCTGTTCATCTAGAAGATTTTGTAATACTTTTTGTACTTCACCCAACCTTAGAATCTCAGGAATCAATTCATCAATGACTACGTTGTACTGTTCTTTGATTCCTTCCAACAATTTCTTCACTTCTTGTCGGCCTAGTAATTCTGGCGCATGGCTGTAAATGATTTCTTTGAGATGCGTGGCAATCACCGTTAATGGTTCAATAATCGTAAAGCCTTGCAATTCAGCCAATTCCTTGTCTTTCTCATCGATCCACATCGCATCTAAATGAAAGGCTGGTTCTTTGGTTGCGATTCCTTCAAATGGGAAAGGTTCTTCATTAGGACTGATGACCATTACTTTATTCGGATAAATATCGCCCCGTCCCACTTCATTCCCTCGAATTTTGATCACATAATCATTTGACTCAAGGTAGAGATTGTCTCGGATACGTACCGGACTGACTAGGATCCCTAACTCTCGGGCGCTTTGTTTACGAATCGCGACGATACGATTCATCAGACTATTATCGATGGAACTGTCGACGATTGGGATTAGTCCATAGCCGATTTCAACTGCAATCGGTTCTACTTGGAAGGAAGCGACAGAATCGTCTTCTTCTTGGGCTTCTTTTTTACGTTCCAAAGCGAGTTTCTGTTCCAATTTCTTTTGTTCTGTCCGTTGCTTTTCTTCTTGCTGTGTAATCATGAAACTAGCGGCAAATAAACCGCCACCAATCAGGAGAAAAGGGATCGGTGGAAACCCTGGCACGATCGCCAAAACAAAAAGAATCATACCGACGATTCGGAAGAGCTGCGGATTTCTTGTGATATCGGCTGCAATGTCTAAACCAAAGGAACTGTCATTGTCTGAACGAGTGACCATCACACCAGATGCGATGGAGATCAGCAGGGAGGGGATCGAACTAACCAAACCGTCTCCGATAGCTAATTTACCAAACTGGGAGAAAGCTTCCATGACTGTCATTTGCCCTCCCATGGAAAAGATGATCGCGCCGCCGACCAAGTTGATGACCGTGATCATGATCCCGGCAATCGCATCTCCTTTAACGAACTTGCTGGCACCATCCATCGAGCCAAAAAAGTCCGCTTCCCGCTGCAAGTCTTTTCGACGTTTCCGGGCATCGGCTTCCGTGATTAATCCGGCATTCAGATCCGAATCAATGGCCATTTGCTTTCCTGGCATCGCATCTAGTGTGAAACGAGCAGTAACCTCTGACACTCGTCCCGCACCATTAGTCACGACAGCTAGTTGTACCACCATGATGATGACAAACAAAATGATTCCGACAATGTAATTACTTCCAGCTACGACATTCGCGAAGGCATCAATGACATGGCCCCCATTCCCTTGTGTCAGAATCAAGCGGGTAGAAGACAGGTTCAATCCTAGCCGGAACATCGTCGTAATCAAAAGAAGTGTTGGAAAGGTGGTAAATTCCAAAACTGTTTTGGTAAACAGGGTGATCAGCAGAATGTTGATAGCAATCGTTAGATTGACAATGATTAAAAAGTCCAAAATAGTTGCTGGTAAAGGAATAATGATCAATCCAATAATCCCGATCACTAAAAAAGAAACTAGGACATCCGCATAACCGATTTTTTTCTTAGATTTTGCTACTGCCTCATTCATGCTGTTGCCTCCGTTTTAAATCTTTCCGCGTTCGTTTTCTTCCAATTGATAAACCAGTGCAATGATCTCAGCGATCGCTTCGTACATCTCTACTGGTATCAAATCCCCCGGCTCTACTTGTCTATAAAGAGCTCGAGCAATTTCCCGATTTTCGATCATCGGAATGTTTTCTTTTGCTGCTTCTGCTTTCATTCGCTGTGCCAACTGATCAGCACCTTTTGCTAAAACCCTCGGCACTCCTTCATTCTCCGCATCGTAGCGAATCGCAATGGCAAAGTGCGTCGGGTTAGTGATAACGACAGTGGCTTCCTTGATGTGAGCGATGGCGTTGCGTGTCATCTCTCGGTATTTTGCTTTCCGCTGAGATTTGACTTGCGGATCACCTTCCATTTGCTTGTATTCATCTTTGATTTCTTGCTTGCTCATCTTCAAGTTCTTGCGATGACTGTAGCGTTGATACACATAGTCTCCTACCGCTAAAACAATCAAAAAAAGTGAGATTTGAAAAAATAGATCCTTTGCCCGTTCAATCAGAAAATAGACTGTTTTTTCTAAACCGACCTCACTGACACCCAGTAATGTTGGGACAGCCGCCAAAAATTTCTGGTAACAAAGATAAACAATAATGCCAAATTTTGCTAACGTTTTAGCGAGATTGGCAAGCGCTCGAGTGCTGAATTGTTGCTTTAATCCAGCCAGCGGATTCAGCTTCTTGAAATTTGGTTTGATTGCTTTAGCAGAAAATAAGATTCCCACTTGAGCATAGTTAGTAATTAAACCAACCGCATAAGCAATCACAAAGACAGGTGCGCAAAGCAAAAAAAATAGCAAAATACTTTGAAGTCCTAAACGAGGTAAATCCGCAACGCTGGCTTCAAACAAATACAGATGCTCCAACGCTCGAGTGAGATAAGGTAAAAAGCGCTGCGCAAAAAAGTGCCAAAGGGGCAACAACATAAAAGAAAAGACCATCAGAGAGACCGCAGCCGCTAACTCTTGCGTTTTAGGAACTTCTCCGCGTTTACGGGCATCCCGTAAACGCTTGGCCGTGGGTTGTTCTGTTTTGCCGTCTTTTTCTGACACGTTTTTCACCTCTCTATGATTTCAGTGATGTCATGAACTCTTGTAAATACTTGATTGTATCTGGAAGCTGCTTACTCAAAAAAGTAATGGCGTTTGGCAGTAGTAGCAAAAAGATCATAAAACTGATTGCTGTTTTTAAGGAAAGACTCATCATTAAGATATTGATTTGTGGAATCGACCGCGAAATCACCCCTAATACCAGATCTACCATCAGTAGTGCTATGAGCATCGGCGCAGCTAAATTGAGTGCCATTTCCATCATCTGTCCAAATAGTTTCACGACACCTTCGATGGTGGTACCACTAATTTGAACTGTTCCTAAGGGAACAATCGTAAAAGATAGAAGCAGCGCTGAAATCAAGCGATGATGCAAATTCAAGGTGAAAAAGGTTCCTACGGCTAACCAATAATACGTTTTTCCATATTGAGAGACGTTCATTTGGATCGTCGGGTCATAGGCCTGAGCCATCGAAAACCCCACTTGAAAGTCGATCATTTGACCAGCAATTTGCACGCCAGTAAAAACTAACTGACTCAAATAACCCATCGCCATTCCCAGTAAAATCTCTTTGAGAGCCAAAATCGCAAACATAAACGTTGTCGTCTCTGGCAATGGTTCGACCGCAGGTAAACAAAGGAAGGTGAAGGCAACGCCTAGAACCACTTTCGCAAGCGAAGGAAAATTTTGTTGTGAAAATATGGGACACAAGATAACAAATGCCATCATGCGGCAAAAAATCAGGATACTTGCTTGGATCAGTGCCATGCTTTGCCTCCTTACAATGCCGCGATCATCTTAAAGATGGTTTTAGTGAAATTAAGCAAAAGATTCAGCATAAAATTGCCGGCAAGAATCAATGTTAAGAAAATAGCGATCAGTTTGGGCACAAAACTTAACGTCTGCTCTTGAATCTGGGTAGTGGCTTGAAAAATACTGATCACTAACCCCACAAGCATCCCGATAAGTAACGCCGGTCCAGAAATCAACAAGATCCGAATGAATGCTTCTCGCAATATGTCGAGTACCGTTGCAACAGACATTGGTTTTCTGCTCCTTTCCTGTGAATTATTGGAAACTCTTGATCAGTGATTCCACCACTAAATACCAACCGTCAACTAAGACGAATAGTAGGATCTTAAATGGCAGTGAGATCATGATCGGGGACAACATCATCATCCCCATCGACATCAAAATACTCGAAACAACTAAATCAATGATCAAGAAAGGAATAAAGATCAAAAATCCAATACTGAAGGCCGTCCGCAATTCACTAATGATAAATGCCGGGACCATTACGGTTAGCGGCACTTCATCTGAAGTTTCATATTTTTCTTTTGCCCCAGAAGCTTCGGCGAAAAGCTGAATATCTTTTTCTCGTGTTTGGAGCATCATAAATTCTTTGATTCGACGTTCTGAGCGATCAAAAACTTCGGATTGCGTGATTTCTTGCCGGTCAAAAGGTTCAATGGCTTGCTGATAAATATCCGTATAGACGGGCTTCATGATAAAGAAAGTAAGAAACAAAGCAAGACCGATCAATACTTGGTTGGGCGGATTCTGCTGGGTTCCTAATGAACTTCGTACAAAAGAAAGTACCATAATGATGCGGGTGAACGAGGTCATCATGATCAGTAAAACAGGAATCAAAGATAGCAAAGTCACCAGCAAAAAAGTATTGATCGTATCGTTTGATCCACTGCCGTTAGAGAGCAAATCACTAATCGTGGTACTCATATCCCCAATGTCTAAGGCAAACGCAGTTTGAGGCATCCATAAGTTGCTTAAAAGGATCACTGCTACTAGCGTCCATTTTCGTTTTGCGCTCATTTTTGCTTGCCTCGTTTCGTTTCTAATTGGCTCTTTGCTTTCTTTACCCATTCAGAGAAATCTGTCACTCGTAATGATTCTGACGTTTCCCCAGTTCTGGACATCAAGATAGCTGCTTCTTCGGCACTAAGTTCTTTTAAGATCTGGTTCTGCTGTTCCGAAAAACTCATCACATAATATTTGTCCAGAATCTGAATGATCCCAATGGAGGAGGATTTGCTGACGGCGACTTTTTGTAGAATCCGCAGCTGATTATTCTGTTGGTTCGTGTAGCGATTCAAATACTTCAAACTGACATTGATCAGATACAAAATGATTAACAAAAAAGCGATCATTTTAATCAATGAAAAAAATGTTTCCATCAACGTTCCTCTTTCTATTGGATCACTAAATCAGTGACATATACTTCATTGACGATTGCTGATCCATACTCATGATTAATTGCTTCCTTCAAATTTTTTTTCAAATTCGGAACACTTTCTGCCGAACTTAAAATGTCACTGGCTTTCTTTTGGCGCAACAAGTTAACGATGCTATCCCGAATAACAGCAACATTCTTCGTCACTTCTTCGCTTTTTTCTTCATTATCAACGAGAATCGAAAGGTTGACCTTCATGTATTGCTGTTCCTGCCCTTCTTCTTTCTCAAGATTTACAAGAAATTCCTCTAAAGCAACAATCGATTCATCAGAAGCAATGCCTTTTGCTTTCGTTTTCGGCGCAACGGTTTTATCTTCTACTAGGAAGTGATTGGTTACCAATGTCCCGCCAATCGTCCCGCCAATCACGATAACCAACAGAATCGGGATCAGTAAAAACAAATTGATTCCTTTCTCTTTGCTTTTTTCTTTCCCTTGTTCTTTTTCTTCCTTTTCTTTCACTTTAGCCATCTTAACCCACCCTTAGTTATTTATTTGTTTCGAATTGATCAAGAGTTTATAGTCAATGACACGCTGTGCCGTTTCTGCCGCAGACTCAGTTACAACCAGTGTCTTGCCATCGATTAGTGTAATCAACGTATCGGGCATTTCTTCGACCCGATAGATCAGTTCCGGATTTAGATAAAACTCTCTGCCATTCAGTGCCGTCAATAAAATCATCCGGTACCTCCTATTTTTTATGAGGGATTCTGTTAACGTTTCAAGTTCAACAATTCTTGCAGCATTTCATCAGAAGTGGTGATACTTCTTGAGTTTGCTTGATACGCTCTGCTGGCAATGATCATTTCTGTAAATTCCGTCGATAGATCGACATTCGACATTTCTAATGCGCCTGCTTGTAGACGACCTGAGCCATTTTGACCTGCACCCGCAACAATTGGGGCACCCGAGTTGTTCGATTGCATGTAGTTATTTCCGCCGACTTTTTCCAATCCTTCAGGGTTATTGAAAGTTGCAATAGAGACTTTCCCCATGACGAATGATTTGTCGCCGTATTTTGCAACGACTAGTCCATTGGCATCGATGGCCATTGAATTATAAGTAAGTTCTTTGCCATCAACAGTGATTGTTGCAGGAATTTCTAACGGTCCAATCTCTGTTTCGCCGCTAAGTCCTGCACCCTCTTCATATTTGTCATCGTAAACGAGTGGCGGATTTGTGCTGCCAGTACGTCCTAATACTTGCATTCCATCACTGTTAGTCAGCGTGCCGTTACTGTCTCGTACGAAAGATCCATCACGTGTGTAATAAGTTTCGCCATTTTCGCCAGAACCTTTGACCATGAAATACCCTTGCCCACTGATGTAAAAGTCCATTGCTCGCCCAGTAGATTGAGGTGCTCCGACTGTATTGATCATGTCGATCGAACCAGCTTGCACGCCTAAACCGACTTGTGTACCGTTGACACCACCTGAACCATTTCCTGGTGCAGTTGCATTTGATGTGGTTTGGCTCATCATGTCTTGGAAAAGTACCCGACTTGATTTGAAACCAATCGTATTGACGTTGGCAATATTATTTGATACCACGTCCATTTTCGTTTGAAGATTTTTCATTCCACTAACACCTGAATATAATGATCGTAACATTTGTTTTCCTCCTTCAATTTGACGTATTTTCCTCTGTCATTCAGAAAATACTACAGCCCCTTTTCAGTCCAGCTGTTATTTAATAAATGTTGCACTATCGATATTGGTGACTGTGTTCAATTCGTTCATTCCCATTGCTGTAATGATCGTACGGCTGTGAACATCTGCAATCAGCCCCATATCTTTGTATACTAATAATGATTCTTTACTACCTTTAGCTGCTAATTCACTCATTGCAGTTGAAAGCGAATCATAATCGGTCTCTTGAAGTGTTAATTCTCGATCCGTCAGCCGCTTTTGTGCATGATGGGAAACTTTGATACTTCTTTGCTTGTCTTGCAACATCTCCGAAAAATCGGTATTTCTTGCTTGATAGGGTGCGGTTCTAGACGTTTTTTCAGAGGTGGCAGCTTGTAATGGTAAATTGCGGCCTATTTGATTCATACTGACTCACCTTTCGATTCGCTCTCTGATTCACTTTCTGATCCATCCGAAGTTTTAGGATCGCCGCCGATCTCTTCAATTGCACTCATGTTGTACTCTTTCCCATTGACAACGATCGTGGCATACCCATTCGAAAAGCGAACTTTCTCAATGACTCCTGTAACTTTTTCTTTTCCATCTAATACTGTGACCTCTTTGTTGATCAGACCAAAAGCCTGTTGTTGCTGCTGAAGGATCACTGACGTCATTACCGTCTCACTTAATTCATTCAATTGTTCCAATGTAGTAAACTGGACCAATTGAGAAATGTAATCCGTTCCGCCGCCTGAAGAGTCACCGCTAAAAGAAGGATTACTCATAGTAGCTGCTAAAATCTTAAGGAAATCATCCATTGAAATATCGGAAGCTCGGTGGGTTTGAGCTAAAGAAGTTGCATTTGCGATCCCCGCAGCCGATTGTGTAATTTCATTAGGCATCTTTCTTCTCCTTTTGCATTAAGCCAAAATACTAATGGCATGATTTGTTTGCTCTGCTGTCTCTTCTTCTTTAGGTAAAGGAACTTGATTGTAGCTTTTTTTTCCCGATTGTCTTTGAGGCTGTGAGAAGCCTTGTTGTGCTGTTTGTCCATCAGTCGTCGAAGTAAAACTAGCAAGTGAATCAGTCAAAGCAGCACGTTCAACCGCTGTGGCAGGATTTTCTTTCAAGACGCCTTCTTTCCCAGAAATCAGTTGATTTTCTTGTTTTTGAAGGACTTGCTCCAGTTCTGTCTTGATCGATGACAATAAGTGCTTGGTCTGTTGCTGCTCTACCGTAAATTCCAGACGGCTCCCTTGCGCAGTAACTTCCAATGCAATTCGGACTTTGCCAAGTTTTTCCGGCACTAATTGGAGTGTGATTTTTTTCTCTGGAGTCTGTACTAACTGTTCAATTTTCTGCGTCAATGGTTCTACGACTGTTTTGACTGCAGCTGGTGTCGGACGTTGATCGTTCTGCATCAACAACTTGGACAAGTCTAGTGTCGTTGTTTGCTGCAAACCGTTAGATCCATCGATTGGCTTCATTGAGTCGTCAATTGTGGAACTCTCGGAAATAGCGACTTTTTCAAGTGCTTGCTGTGGAATGAAAGACTGTACACTCCCCTTTGAAGGTTCATCAACCAGAAGTGTCTTTTCACTGGTTGTATTTCCTTTTGCATCTACTGGGGCATCTGTTTGTGAGATACTCTCTGTTCCAGAATCCAAGTGGATTTTTTCTCCGTCCGCAGTCAGTTCTCCTACTGACAGAATCGCTGCTACAGGTGTGTCTGGCTTGCTCAGAATTGATTCTGAAGCAGTGTCTTCTAACGGATTTCCTCCTGTTGACTGAAATACTTGATCGGTCGCTACTGAAGTGACAGATTGCTCACTGACCGAACCCACCACTAACGGGTCTTCCTTTGGCAGTTGCAATGGGCAGCCTCCCAAAATACTTCCCTTCGATTCAGTCATTTGCGATCCGAAAAAACCTAGCCACCCCAAAGCTCCTTCATTTACGATTTCTGCCTGTTTCGTTATTTCTGAATTTGCTTCTGGTATACGTGTGTCGGTTGCATTTTCAGAATCGGCGACTGATTCATCTTCTTTGTCGTCCACTAGCTGATTTTCCTGTTCTACACAAGAAAGATCCCCTTGCGGCACTCCATCTTCATTCGCTGAGTTATCCTCAAGATTTTGGGAAAACTGTTGCAGGAATTGAATGAAATTGCCTGGATCTTTGACAGCAGCAGGTTGTTGTTTGTCAGCAACTTTCATAAGTGCTGGCGTGATAGCCACTTGTTTCATTTTTCACCTCCTCTCACTGATTTTGTGAATCCGCAGCTGCAACTCAGCGCATTGCTAGACTACGGCTGCCCATTTCATCTAATTGTTTTTGTTCTTCTTGAAGCAATTCATAATTGTATTCTTCGAGTTTCTTTTCTCTTAGCTTTTCAACGACTTTTCGTTCTTGCTGTGCTTGAACGACAGCTGTCAAAGCAACTTCAACTTCCTGATTCAGCTGACGCACTTGCTGATACATCTCATGAATGCCAGACTCTAAAGCAGTAAGATAGCGATGCTGAACTTGCATACGACCAAGAGTCATTTCATTGACGTCCATCAATGCGGTTTTTTCATTGATCATTTGAGTAAGAACTTGTTCTTTTTGGATCACTGCTTTTTGTTTCTCTGCGTAGGCTCGTTTTGCTTCTTGTTCTACACTCACACGGTGATCCAATACCTTTTCCAATGAAAAATGAAAAGCTTTCATCTTCAGTTACCTTCTTTCTTATTGCAGGGCATTTCGCTGTCGTTCAAGAGCTGCATCCTCATTGAACAAAGCAGCCAATGCAGCCCGTGTTTCTTCAAATGAATTTCGTTCATCTACTCTTTGTTGTAAAAAACTATTGATTGGATGATGCAATGCGATAGCATGATCGGTGATGGCATTTGCACCTGATTTGTATGCACCAATATCGATCAAATCTTTCGCTTCAGCGTAAGCAGCCATATTTTCTTTTAATTCACCAGCGTCATTGTAGTGTTCAAGCGTAACTAATGTCTTCATTAAACGGCTCAAGCTGTTTTGAACATCGATCGCCGGATAATGATTTTGAGCGGCAATTTTTCTAGATAAGATAATGTGACCATCGAGAATCCCCCTGACGGCATCCGCGATAGGTTCATTCATGTCATCCCCTTCAACCAGAACCGTATAAAAAGCAGTGATGGATCCTTGATCGGACATCCCGCTGCGTTCCAACAGTTTTGGCAGCGCCGTAAATACCGAAGGCGTATACCCTTTAGTCGTCGGCGGCTCACCCGTGGATAGACCAATTTCTCGTTGCGCCATCGCAAAGCGAGTCACGGAGTCCATCATCAACACAACTTTCTTCCCTTGATCTCGGTAATACTCGGCAATAGCGGTTGCCACATGTGCCCCTTTCAAACGTACTAAAGGCGGCATATCGGAAGTTGCACAAACAACGACTGATTTGCGGTAGCCTTCTGGACCCAGATCGTTTTCAATAAATTCTTTTACTTCTCGGCCACGTTCGCCTACAAGTCCAATCACGATAATATCGGCTTCGCAATAGCGAGCCAACATCCCAAGCAACGTACTTTTCCCTACACCACTTCCGGCAAAAATACCGATCCGCTGTCCTTGGCCAACGGTCAACAAACCATCGATCACTCTTACACCTGTACTCATGATTTCAGAGATTTTTTTCCGCTGAAATGGATCAGGAGATTCTTGACTGACAGGGTACTCGTCAGCATCACTTAAATCGATCGCCATATCCATTGGACGTCCTAATCCATCTAATGTATGCCCTAGGAGCGAGTCACTGATTTTGACCGTCAGTGTTGTGCCGGTAGGCTTCACTAAACAGCCAGGTCCAATACCTTCTAATTGATCTAACGGCATCAATAGAACAGTCTTTTTAACAAAACCGACAACTTCGGCTAACGCAACGTGAGAACTGTTGCGGATCTTCACTTCACAGATTTCTCCTACAAAAACGGCTAATCCTTCCACTTTGATCAATAGACCAACCACTTCGCTGACCTTCCCATAAATGGAGTAAAATCTACGTTTTTTTGCTTTTTGGACAATTGGTCCAACAGGTAATTCAAGCACCATTGCTATTCACTACTTTCTAAAAGATGCTGCAGATAAAGTTGAATTTCTTTTTCCAACTCGAAGACAACGATCGAATCATCTGATTCAATCACAAAATCGTGAGCTGAAAGCTGATCATCCGGTAACAGCAAATAGCGAAAATTACTGATCGCCTGCTTTCGACTTTCCAAGATATCTTTAAGGACATGCAGATGCTGTTCATGAATGCGGATCGTCAAGAACTGGTCCGGTTGTTCAAACTGCAGTAAAATAGGCTCCAAAAAAGCAAGCAAAGCAGCATTGCTTTGCTCGAAACGCTGGTTGATCAGTGCTTCGGCGATCTGTACACCGAAGGAAATCATCTCAGCTTTTTTCTCTGACCGAAAAGCATTAATCTCTTCTGCTACCTGCTGTACATTCTGCTCGGCTTGTGCAATAAGCTTGGCAGCTGTCTCTTTACTTACAGACATGCCTTCTTGATACCCTTGCTCATAGCCTTCCTTTTGTCCAGTTGCAAATCCGTTAGCATAGCCTTCTTCTTGCGCAGATTGTTTGATTTGTTGGGCTTCTGCTTGAGCCGCTTCTAGTGTTTGTTGTTTCAACCTTTCAATTTCTTTACGCTGACGCTCCATTTCAAGTTTCCACGCACGTTCTCGTTGCGCTGCTTGCCGCTTTTGACGCCCCGCTTCTGTCGAATCAGTAGGAGAAAGTAACGGAGAAGGCGTTTTAATTACAGCTTCAGTTAAAATTGATTTTTCGGTATCAAGATTTTTGACCGTTTCATGTTTCAACAAGCTACTATTTGACCACTGCATCCTGGTTGCCCCTTCCAAGATAGATCTCACCATTTTCGTCTAAACGGCGAATCACAGCGACCACATTTTGCTGTGCTTCCTCAATAGCAGACAATCGAGTTGGTCCCATAAATTGAATCTCTTCTTGTAAATTCTCCACTGCACGAGATGAAAGATTTGAGAAAACGAAAGCTTTGATATCTTCTGGAGCACCTTTGAGTGCAAGGACAAGCACTTCATTTGGTACATCCCGCAGCACTTTTTGAACATCCAATCGGTCAAGTGTAACGATATCGTCAAATGTGAACAGACTTGATTTGACTTCATTTGAAAGCTCAGGCTGCCGCTTTTCCAGATCGGTCAAAATATTCTTCTCGGTGCTTCGACTCACTGAATTCAAGATCTCTACCAATGTGTGCACGCCGCCCACGTTTTCACTGTCATTCTCTACATAGTTAGAGAACTTGTTCTCGATCACTTTTTCGATTCGCTCAATGATCAATGGCGAGGTGCTGGAGATCGTACCGATCCGTTCTGCAATTTCTACTTGGAGATGATCTGGAAACTGCGATAACACATTAGCTGCTTTATCGGGCTGCATGTAACATAGAATCAAAGCGACCGTCTGAGGGTGCTCACCAATCAAGAGATTCGTCAACTGTTGCACATCCGCTTTACGTGCAATATTAAATGGGCGTTCTCGCAATTGGATCTGCGTCAACACATCAATCACTTCTTTTGCTTTGTGGGAACCTAATGCTTGATTCAATAAATTCTTTGCATAATCGATCCCACCATCAAGAACATATTTTCTAGCAGTGAATGTCGTTGAAAATTCTTCTAATACTTGATCGCGTTCTTCCGGACTGACAAAATCGATATTGGCGATTTCATAACTCACTTTTTGAATATAATTTTCCGGTAGAAGTTTCATGATCTTCGCAGAGGTTTCCGATCCCAATGAGATCAAGAGTATTGCTGCTTTTT
This sequence comes from Enterococcus sp. 125944, assembly GCF_051909435.1. Classification (NCBI taxonomy): domain Bacteria; kingdom Bacillati; phylum Bacillota; class Bacilli; order Lactobacillales; family Enterococcaceae; genus Enterococcus; species Enterococcus sp. 125944. Next base: position 91,007 of record NZ_JBQASY010000011.1, read on the forward strand.
TGACACCATCGAGTGTTTCCATCGTTTCTTTCCCCTCTATTTTTCCTTCATCCAAGCTTTAATCAATTCAGCAGCCACTTCCGGATTTGAATCGGCATGTTGTTTTGCTGAATGATTTAAAGAATTTTCCTCGACCGGCTCTTGTTCAGGCTCATTTGATTCTTCAACTGAAGTATCAACGTTGTGCCCTAGACCGCCAAAGACAACTTCTTCGGATTCTTCCATAACTGGTGCTGGTTCTGAATCAGCTGGCTGTGCAACCGGCAATTCTTGTGTTACATCTACTGAAATTTGATCTTCGCGACGCTTTCGAACCAATCCAATCACGAATAGCACTAACAAAATCACGACCAATGCGATACCACCGAAAATGATATATTTCAGATAGCCTTTTGCCGCTGCTAATTGTTCCGTACCTTCCGTTTCTTCCACCTCTGCTGTTGCTTGGGCAAAGTCAAAGCCTTGGATAGCAATATCATCGCCGCGATCAGCATCATATCCTACAGCACTGGCAATCAGCAACTGCAGTTCCGCCTGATCATTTTGCGAAAGGTCTGCATTAACGACCACTGAACTTGTCATTCGTTGAATCATACCCGGTGCTGTAATTCTTTTGGTCGTTTCTGTGTTCAATTCATTTTCGACTGAGCGGCTGTATGAACTGCCTGCATCCCCATCATCTCCGGTCACATTAGAAACATTGTCATCGACTGTACCCGTTTGGGCTTCTTGGATCGCTTCGCCAGATCCAGCTGCTTGAACTGTTTCTTTTCTTATTTCCGGATCATCGTAAGTCACCTTGGTACTTTCAATCGAATCAAAGTTCAGATCTAAATTGATGGAGACTTGAAATTTATCTTCACCGTAGATTGGTGCCAACAATTTCGAGACTTTTTCTTCCAGAATTTTTTCATACTCATTTTTGATTGCAATGTACTTACTGTTCAAACTACTGAGCTGACTATTTTCATCTTTTTCGATCGTCAATGTATTTCCTGAGCTATCGACGACTTTGACATTCTCTGGCTCAAGCTTCTCAACGGCACCCGAAGTCAGCGTCACAATTCCTTGTACCGCTTCCTCAGAAATCTGTTGATTTTTTAGTGTTAGAATGATCGAAGCAGTAGGTTTGCTTTCTTCACTCGAAAAAACACTGTCTTCTGGCATCACTAGGAGAACTTTCGCTGTTTTGACAGAATCTAATGTCTCGATTGCCCGTTGCAACTCTCCGGTAACGGCACGCTGATACATGATTTTCCGATCTTCATCGGTAGTCATCATGCTAGCATCATCAAAAAGCTCAAATCCCGTTGCTGTGTTCGGTAATTTATTTTCGACTGCTAATTCAATCCGGTATTCATCGATTTGTTCTTTGGCAATCAAAATGGTCGTTCCATTATCTGTCAACTTGTAGTCGATTTTCTGATCTGTCAAATCATTGGTGATCGCTCCTGCATCAGCTTCGCTTAAATCTGTAAACAAAACACCGTATTCGACTCTTGTATTTAAGTAATACATTGTTGCCGCGACACCAATAACGCTGATAACGGAAAGAATTGCTATCAATTTTTTCAGTGAACTTTGAGCCTGCCATCGTTCTTTGATCAGGTCCGGCCATTCTTTCAATTTTTCCATCATTTCGCTTTATTCCCTCGCCAACTGCTAAAACTGCATATTTTTAACATCGTTATATGCCTCTAAGCATTTATTGCGCACGGTCACGGCTGTTTGGAGCGCTAACTGTGCTTCTGTCATTCGAATCATTATATTTCCTAGATCACTCTCATCTCCTGTGATCATTTTGATCGTGTCTTGATCCATTGTTGCAGTTTTTTGATTAAGATTTTCAAGCGCATCAGACAAATAATTACCGAATGCAGCACCTGATGAAGAATCAACTTCAGTTGCAGAAGTTCCTGAAGCACCAAGTGCCCGTAAGGAATTCTGATATTCGGTTAATCCTTGTGTTGATAATAATTCATTCATTTTTTTCTACCCCTTTGATATTTCTAGTGCTTTTTTGAGAATTGTTTTATTCATTTCGGAGGCAGAAACATTCGCTTCATATGTACGCACTGCTTGGATCATTGCCACCATTTCATCTGCGATGTCCACATTTGATTGTTCAAGATAGCCGTCTTCATCCGCAGCAGGGTTAGTCGGATCATAAGTCAATTTCAATGTTTCGTCCGTTTGGATTCCCGTCACTTTAACACCATAATTCTTTGTCTTTCCATCTTGAACCGTCTTAAGATTTTCAGAAAAAAGAATGCTTTTCTTTTGGTATGCTTCGCTATTTTCTGTTTGGTTGGTATTGACATTCGCAATATTGGTCGATATCGTATCCAGTTTTAATCGTTCCAACGCTAAACCACTTGCATTGATCGTCAGTCCATCAAAAACACCCACTACATTTGCCTACTTTCTTTAATTACTCAATACATAATTCATCATTTGCAAACGCCCATTGATTTGTGCAGTCAATGCACTGTAATATAATCCGTTTGCTGCTTGATCCAGCATTTCTACTTCTAAATCTACATTGTTGCCATTGTCCTTAAGACTTGTGTTCGCATTTTGAGTTACCCGGGGCTGTACTTGTAAAAGAATGTCTTCTTGTGAAGATTGATTCCCAGCAGCCTGTAATGCTTGTTTCAATTCGCTTTCAAATTCTACTCGCTTCGCTTTATAACCATCCGTGTTCACATTGGCTATGTTTGAAGAAATCAGCTCTGCTCTTTTAGCAGAAACAGCAAGCGTCGTTTTTAACAACTCATAACTATCCAATCTTTTCAGTACTCCTTTCAGTCTGTATCAGATGATCATCCGATAAGAATTTCAACCTTTTGTCAAAATAATCATTTTTTTTTGATATAATTAAAAAAAACATCGCGCGGTATAATTATAGAGTAATTAAAATTATTTTACAATTTGATTTTTTAAATTTTACTGTTATTATCTTTTGATTATGGAGATAGTGTGTTATTTGATAGTCATTTTATAATAGCTGTTATCCTTTCTTTTAAATCATTTATTCACAAAGGAAACTGGAAGAAGCAGCAAACAAAATGATTAATGATATTTCTAAAAACATGATTAAAAAATAATCAACAAAATAAACTATTCTTTAAAATAAAGGATATTAAATAATTTAAATAACTTAAATGCTGTTTAAATAAAGCGGTTTATTAAAATAGTCAAGCCACTTTTAAATTAACTTTATTTTTGCGCATTTTTACACAAATAATCACCAAAAAAAGAAAAAAACGAAAGAAAGTTTCATAAAGACGTTATATTAAAAATATTTTTTCCACATCTTAATTTCTCATTTTTTTTATCCGATAATAAAATAAGGTACATATTTAGGTAATAGAAGTTATAGGAGGAAGCAACAAATGGATTTTTTCTTGCTGATCGGTATAGTATTAGGCGTTATTTCCGTCGTTGTCGGAATGATCGTAAAAGGGGCAAACGTAGCGGTTTTGATCAACCCAGCAGCAGCTATCATTATTTTCGTTGGAGTGATCGCAGCTGTTGTCAATTCGTTTCCGAGTAGTGACATCAAACGAATACCTAAAATTTTCGGTATTCTACTTAAAAACGAAGAGTACGATGTAAAAAAAACGATCAATAGTATCGTAGATATGGCCAACCAAGCACGGCGTGATGGATTACTGTCTTTAGAAAATGCCATTCAAAACTTGGAAGAACCATTCTTAAAAAAAGGATTGGAAATGGTAGTAGATGGAATTCCTGAAGATCAGATCAAAGAAATCATGGAAAATGAGATCTACGGTATCGAAGAGCGGCATCACGTTGGCGCTAATATTTTTAAAACAGCCGGAACAAGTGCACCGACACTAGGAGTTCTAGGGGCTGTTATTGGTCTGATTGGTGCTCTCGGCAACTTAGAAGATGTCGAAGCATTGGGGCATATGATTTCAGCTGCCTTTGTGGCAACACTGTACGGAATCTTTTTTGGCTATGTCTTGTTTATTCCTTTCAGTTCTCGACTGAATTTGAAATCGGAACAAGAAGTACAAGTGATGTCGATTATTGTTGAAGGTGTATTGGCGATCCAAGCAGGACAATCTCCTAAGAGTATTGAAAAGAAACTCTATAGTTTGATTGAACCAAACAAACGAGAAGAAAGATCCTAGAGGTTAACTCAACATGAAAAGAAAAAAGAAAAAGGAAGAACACGTTGATGAAGCATGGCTTCTGCCCTACTCTGATATGCTGACACTGCTTTTGGCCCTTTTTATCGTTATGTTTGCCATGGCGAAGGTCGATGATGAGAAGTTTCAGGAGATTCGTAGTGAATTTGGATCAATTCTTTCCAGTCATCATAGCGGCTCCCCAGTCATTGGTTCTGTCATCGATATGGGCGCCTCTGGTAAAACAGGCAACAGCGCTGCAACCAATGCTTCTGAAGCACAGGCACAAGAAGAAGCAACTCGCATGCAACTAGAAAACCAACAACTGGAAAAGATCAGTGAACAATTACAAAAAGACTTAGCCGAATCTGCTTTAGACGGACAAAGCGAGGTCAGTTTAGAAGCGGACGGTCTTCACATCACATTAGACAGCAGTATCCTATTTGCTTCTGGTAGTGCTGGGATCACTTCCCAAACCAGCCAGTCTCTGGATACCCTTGCTTCTGCTTTAAAAAAGTTGAAAGCACATAAAATTATTATTGCTGGTCATACTGACAACGTACCGGAGAAAGGCACAGGTCTTTATGAATCTAACTGGGACTTGAGTGCGGCTCGTGCAATCACAGTGATGAACTATTTAATCGACAAGAAGATTATCTCCGAACAAAATGCTGCTATCCAAGCCTATGCTGATACGCAACCTAAAGCAAGCAATGACACCGCAGCCGGACGTTCTGAAAATCGACGGGTAGAAATGATCATCCAGCGCTCGCAAATAGATGAATAAGCCATGTTCAAACCAAAATAAATTGATAAGTGATTTACTACAAAAAAACGAAGACTGACTATCCTGGATCAATGAAAAACAGGAAAACAGGCTTCGTTTTTTGTCTTTCTATAAAAGCGATCCCTCGCAAAAAACACCGCACAGTTCTTCTGCTGACGAAGACTGTCACGGTGTTTTTTTCATTTATTTCAATTCAAATTGATCGGTCAATTTTTTCAATACTTTTGAGATATCTCTAAGATCAGAAACATGGTTGGTAAATTCATCCATTGTCGCTAGAACTTCTTCTGAATTAGCGGAAACTTCTTGTGTACCAGCCGCATTTTCCTCTGTCGAAGCAGAGATGTTCTCAAGATCAACTAAAACATTTCCTTGGATCTGTTCGATCCGCTTACTTGCTTCTTCTACATCACGAATGCCATCAATCATGAACATACTGCGTTTATAGACTTCTTTTGAAGAAGCAATGACCCGTTGAATCAAATTCGTTTGCCGTTCGCCGCCTTTTAGCGAATCAGATGTTTGTTCTACCATTTGAGCAGATTGTGTACGAATTTCTTCAATGATTGATTCGATTTCTTTCGTGGAAGCTTTGCTTTGTTCAGCCAGCTTACGAATCTCTGCTGCTACTACCGCAAAGCCTTTGCCGGATTCCCCCGCACTTGCGGCTTCGATTGAAGCATTTAGGGCCAGTAAATTGGTTTGATAAGAAATGTCATTGATCACACGAATAATGGTATTGATATTCTGAATATTGTCATTCATATTCGTCATATTCGTCATCAATTTTTCCATCTGTTCCAGCTCATTTTGCCAGCTTGAACCAACTTTATCCATCAGATTTAAACTCTCTTGATTGATGTCTGTCGCTTCTTGCGACTTGCTGCTCATCTCATTGATGGTATTGCTTAGCTCTTTGATTACATGGGAAAGATTTTGTAATTGCGCCACACTATGTTCTGTTTCCTGTGCTTGTGAGCCAGTCACTTCTGCAATTCCAGTAATTGTTTCTGAAACTTCTTCTGCTGCCACGCCGATTTGTTTGGCCAACTCTAATAAGGAATCAGACATTGAAGCGACATTGCCACTTTCTTTTTGAACATTTTTGATTAGTTTCCCAGTTTCTATAACCATTTGATTATAATTAGCTGCCATCTGATGGATCTCTGTGCCATCCTTATCTGGATAAACGATTCGTTCAGCGAACTGACCAAATCGCCATTTTTGGTTTGGATCTTTTTGATGTCGTTTTAACAACTCCAATTGACCGGCACCCATTTTAGAAAATTTCTCATTGAAAACGTTCATGATCGTGCTCACGATCCTCGTTGTATAAATAGACACGGCAACGATCAAAAGAATCATAAATCCGGCAACGACCACAGAAATCCAAATAATAGAATGTAGCTCTTTGTCCAGATCATTTGCTTCTACTTCTGAAAATGCCCAAACCGTTGACCCAGCAGGTTTATCGTATATCACATCATTGATTCCATTGGAATCTGCCGGCTTTACTCTCCCGATTGGTTGTTCTGCAGCAGCAATTCGTTTGAATACTGTTTTCTCTTGAATATTTGTTCCTATCAGTGATTTTTCCTTGGATGTAATCACTACACCAGACTCTGAAACCAATGAAACATTCCCGGTACGACCAACGTCAATAGACGACAAGATTTTTTGGATCGATTCATAAGAAACGTCGACACACAAGACACCGATCTGTTTTTTTGAATTTGTGATCATCACAGAAGCTGTCGTCACAAATTCATTCGTTACTGTATCTAGATAAGGATCTGTCCAATAAACTTCTCCCCCTGCTTCGATTGCTCCTTTATACCATGGTCGAGTGGTTGGATCATAGTCATCGGGTAATGGATTGAATGAGACAAATTCTTTCTCCTCAGTTCCGAAAGCAACTGCTCGAAAACTATCTGTACCAGCAATCGCTGTTGAGAGACTATCACGGATTCTCCCCATACTGTATTCTGTTTTCATTGGAGGAAGTTCTGCCATTGACTTCAATTTATCTTCTGTTGATTTTCGCAGCATATCTTCTTCCGCTATAATCAATCGTACAGCACTTTCTTTGTTGATGTCATTTCGTTCAATCAATGATTTTTTTGTTGTTAAATACGAACTCACAACTAAAAATAAAATTGGAATAACTGCAACTAAGATCATAACCAAACCAACATAAAGCCCAATACTCTTTTTCTTTTTTCTCAAACTTGAGACACTCCTTCATTTTTCAAATTCTCTCTAACTTCTGCAACGAAGAAACTTCTTCAAACAGACTTACTCTTTCGTAATCGGTCATTGTATTCCTTTTATTAAGAGTTCCTTGTTCTTTTAATCATCAAATTTTTTTTCGTATCTAAAAAATACACAACAATTAAAAAGTCATTAGAGTAAACAAAAAAGCCTCAACAATCAGCGCGACCACTAGCAGCAACGTTGAACGTTGGGGAAGGATCTCGCTGATTATTTAGGCTTATTGATTACTTTTGGAAGGTGTGAAACAGCTAAAACTTAAGGAGTGCTCTTTTTAATATCCGAAAAAAGCCGCTTTTTGTTCCATAGTTAAGAAAGAGGATCCGGAGCAGACTGGGCAATTGCTAACCAAGCCGCTGGAATTCGATATGGAGAACAAGAAACGTAGTCAATACCGATTTCCCGCAAAAATGCAATGGATTGAGGATCTCCACCTACTTCGCCGCAAACACCGATCGCTTTTTCCTTTGTTAGCTGGCGAATGGATGTTACCGCTTGTTCCATTAGTTGTCCTACACCCGCTTTATCAAGATGTTGATACGGATCCTCAGACAAGATACCTTGATCTAAATAGCGCTGAATAAATCCAGCAGCATCGTCCCGTGAAAAACCAAAAGTCATTTGTGTCAGGTCATTGGTCCCAAAACTGAAGAAATCAGCTAGCGGAGCTAATTCTTTCGTTAATAAACATGCTCTTGGTGTTTCTAACATCATCCCAATTTTGAAAGGTACTTCTTTCTGATAGTGAGCAAAAATTTGTCGGATGTACATTTCAAGACGTTCTTTCAAAACGCGCATTTCTTCCGGCATACTGATCAAAGGCAGCATAATCTCAGGATACACAACACTGCCTGTATCAGAAACTTGCAGTGCTGCTTCGATAATTGCAGCTGTCTGCATCTCATAAATCTCAGGATAAGTAATTCCTAGACGGCTTCCTCGATGCCCCATCATCGGATTTACTTCTTGTAGATCATGGACTCGTTGCTTGATTTTTTCTAGAGAATAGCCACTGCGCTCGGCCATTTCTTCGTATTCTTGTGGTCGTGGTAAAAACTCGTGCAATGGCGGATCCAACAAGCGAATGACACATTTCTGTTCTTTTGTCTGCAGTAATAACTCCTTAAAATCATTTAACTGAAACGTTTTTAGCTGAGACAAAGCTACCTGTCTTTCTTCAGTCGTTTCAGCTAAAATCACTTGCCGCATCGGCCAGATCCGAGATTCACCAAAAAACATATGCTCCGTTCGCGCTAGTCCAATACCTGCTGCTCCAAAAGAAGCTGCTGTCTTGATTTCTTCGATGGTTTCCGCATTTGCTCGTACTACTAGGTCTGCTCTTTCTTTAGACCAGTCTAAAATCGTCTGCAGCAAACCAAAATCCTGCGAGGCAACCAGTGATAGCGCACCTTGATACAGATTGCCTGTCGTCCCATCCACTGATAGATAGTCTCCTTCTTGAATGATTGCTTCACCACATCGAGCCTGTTTCAAAAATGAATCGACTGCTAACTGATCACAACCTGCCACACAACAAACTCCTAGTCCTCGGGCAACGACTGCCGCATGAGAAGTCATGCCGCCTCTAGAAGTCACGATTGCTTCACTAACAACCATCCCATCAATGTCTTCCGGTGAGGTTTCTTGTCGCAACAAAATAACTTTTTCTCCTGCTTGGTGGGCATTGACCGCTGCTTCTGCAGAAAAATAAACTCGACCTACCGCTGCACCGGGACTGGCAGGTAACCCTTGACTAAGAGGAGATGCTTTAGCAAGTGACTCCGGGGAAAAGATGGGATGCAGCAACTGATCAAGCATGTCTGGTGTCAATCGATGCAGTGCCGCTTTCTTCGTGATCTTTCCTTCAGAAACTAGATCTATAGCAATCTGTACAGCAGCTTTGGCTGTCCGTTTGCCATTACGAGTCTGTAAAACAAATAATCGCCCTTCTTCAATGGTAAATTCAATATCTTGCATGTCTTTGTAATGATTCTCTAATAACTCGGCAATCGCCGAAAACTGCGCGTGGATTTCTGGTTGTGTTTTGGCTAAATCACTAATCGGTCTTGGCGTACGAACCCCCGCGACAACATCTTCTCCTTGTGCACAAGCGAGAAATTCACCAAATAATCCTCTGTGTCCTGTCGTCGGATCGCGAGTAAAAGCAACGCCAGTTCCACTTGCAGCACCACTATTGCCAAAAACCATTTCCTGAACAGTCACGGCTGTTCCTAGATCATGAGCAATTTTGTGGATTTTACGGTAAGTGATAGCCCGAGGATTATTCCACGAACGAAACACAGCTTGAACGGCTGATAATAATTGTTCCAGCGGATCTTGAGGGAATCGTTCTTGCGTATGTTCCATATAAATACTTTTGAAAACCTCGCAAATCTCTTGCCAGTCTGGAGCGACCATTGATTGATCAGAAGGATATCCCTTTTTATGTTTATAGGTCGTTAAATAGGATTCAAAATGACTCTTATCGATCCCTTTAACAACATCCCCATACATTTGGATAAGGCGACGGTAGCAATCATAGGCAAATGTAGGATTCTTTGTATTCGCTGCCAGCGTCTGTACCGTTTGATCAGTTAACCCCAAGTTGAGAATCGTATCCATCATCCCCGGCATGGAATACTTTGCCCCACTGCGAACAGAAACCAGTAATGGCTGCTGGTTTCCGCCAAAAGACTTGTGGGTTCGTTCTTCCAATGTAGCTACTGCTCGAATAATTTCTTCTACCAACGGCTGTGTAAGTTGCTGGTTTTCTAAAAATTGTCGGCAAACATCTGTTGTAACAATAAATCCCGCAGGAACAGGCAACCCGATACTGGTCATTTCAGCTAAATTTGCTCCTTTCCCCCCTAATAGCTCTTTTTGATCTTTCGTACCTTCTGAGAACCAAACGATATTCTTCATTTTTTTCCGCCTTCCTAATGTGATATACTATTAAACTTAAAACGAAGTATATAGCGTACATCATTGATTCGTCAAGAAGAAATTTTTAAGAAAAATTCGCGCCAAAATCCTTTATTGCATTTTCCACGCAGAAAATATATAATAAATAGCATATCACATTTAATTAAAGAAGGTGACACATTGGAATTGACAAAGCGACAACTTAAAATCATTGAAATCGTAAAAGACAATCAACCTATCAGTGGTGAAACCATCGCAAAAAAACTAGGATTCAGCCGTGCTACTTTGCGCAATGATCTCTCTATCCTGACAATGACTGGATTACTCGATGCCCGGCCCAAGGTCGGTTATTTTTATACCGGACAGACCGTAGAACCGCTGTTGTTTGATAAGCTATACCATGCAAAAGTCGCAGAGATTATGATCCCACCGTTAATGATTGAGCAATCCGTTTCGGTATATGATGCTGTGACAACCCTATTCATGTATGATGTCGGGTCTCTTTATGTGAAAAATGCAGAAGAGGAACTAATTGGTGTTCTATCTCGCAAAGACCTTCTGCGCTTCGCTATCAGCAATTCAGCAGCAGAAAAAACACCGGTGGCAATGATCATGACGCGAATGCCGAATATCGTCACGATTACTGCCGACCAAACTATTTTGACTGCAGGTACCTTATTAGCTAGGCATGAAATAGATACACTCCCTGTTGTTGATGCCGAGAATCCAAAAAAAGTCATTGGTAAAATAACCAAGTCTAAAATTATGAACTACTATATCCAAGCAGGCAATGCGATCGAAAACAATCAATTCTAAGGAGCGAAAAAAATGAAGAATGTTCGACTATATTTGATTTCAGATTCCGTTGGTGAAACAGCACAAAAATTGATTAGTGCAGTTTCCGCACAATTTCCTACGATCGATCTATCCGATATTCAACTGTATCCTTTTACAAATGATGAAGAGAGCTTATTGGAAATCTTACAAGATGCTTTACTGGATAAATCGATTGTTGTGACGACGCTTGTTAACAAAGATTTAGTGAAATTTGTCGAAGCCTTTGCTAAACGCACCGGTCTTCAACATGTCGATTTCATGACGCCATTGATCTCAGTAATCGAAGCAACCGTCGGGCTACAAGCAGTTCAGGAACCTGGCGCAATCCATCGTTTAAATCAAGAATACTTCAGTCGTGTTGCTGCAATGGAGTTTGCAGTGAAGTATGATGACGGCAAGGATCCTCGTGGTTTTCTCGATGCTGACATCGTATTGCTCGGTGTTTCCCGTACTTCCAAGACACCGTTAAGTCTATATATGGCTAATCGTGGTTACAAAGTGGCTAATCTGCCTTTAATACCTGAGGTCGCTTTACCCAAAGAGATTAATCAAATCGATCCCAAAAAAATGATCGGGCTCACTACAAATTCTGACTCACTCGTCGAAATACGCCGTTCTCGACTGGCTTCATTAGGGTTGAAAGAAACTACTAACTATACAGAACCAAGCCGGATCGATGATGAACTAGCCTATGCGAATCAATTATTCCAACAGCTAGGAATCAATGTAATCGATGTCAGCAAACGGTCGATCGAAGAAAGTTCGATGTTGATCGAAGAATTTTACAAAAATAATGCCTATGCACACTGAAGATCAATTAAATGATTTCATTGAGATTATCAATTTAGAGGCGATCCAGCAGTTACCTAAAGCAACCGAACACTTTGTCAGTGATCTGCACGGTGAATATGAAGCTTTTGATCATATCTTGCGCAATGGTTCAGGCAGCATTCGGGAAAAAGTCGAAACATTGTTTCAATACTCACTGACCGCTGCTGAGAAGACCGAGCTATGTTTTTTGATTTACTATCCAAAAGAAGTATTGCAAGAAAAAGACTATCCGCATGAGGATTGGATCCAATTAATGACTCAACTGGTCAAAGTGGCTCGTTTTACTTCCAGCAAATATACGCGGTCCAAAGTTCGAAAAGCTTTACCAAAACAATTTGCTTATATTTTAGAAGAATTGCTGTATCAATATGACTCGGACTTCAACAAAGAAGCCTATTATAAAGCGATTTTTGATAAGATCATCGACTTATCCTTAGCGCCTCTATTTTGTGAACAGCTAGCATTTTTGATTCAGCGTTTTGTCGTTGATCACCTACATGTTATTGGGGATATTTATGACCGGGGACCCGCACCTGATAAAATCATCGACCGGCTCATGGCGCTTCCTTCTTTGGATATCCAATTAGGGAACCATGATATTTTGTGGATCGGGAGTTACTGCGGTTCTTTCCCTTGTTTGGCAAGTACCATACGGATCGCTGCACGGTATGGAAATTTAGCATTGTTGAAAGAAGGCTATGGCATCGACCTCTCTAAAGCCATAGCATTTAGTCGTAAACATTATCAAGAAAATAAGGGGTTTTATCCTAAGAAAACTGTTGATGATCTTTCCGAAGAGGAAATTCACGACGCAATGCTCCTCCAGCAAGCCTTTGCAATCATTCAATTCAAGGTAGAGGCCGCTGTGATCAAACGACGCCCCGAATTTCAATTAGCGGATCGTTTGCTATTGGGTAAAATCACAAAGGATTTGCAGATTCAGCTAGAGGATCACTTTGAGCCTCTGATCCATGCTTGCTTTCAATTGGTTGATCCCGAAGCACCCTATCTTTTGACTGATGAAGAGCAAAAAGTACTGGAGGATCTTCTCAAACAATTTCAATCCTCCGAAAGGTTAGCAACCCATGTACGTTTTCTAGTAGAAAAAGGCACGATCTATCAAATTTATAATGGCAATCTACTGTACCACGGTTGCATCCCCTGTCATCCTGATGGTCGCTTCCTTTCAGTGTCCTTTGGAAAAACCTCTTATCAGGGCAAAGCATTGATGGATTTCTTTCAAGAATGTGTAAAACAGAGTTTCGCAACACCAGAAAGGACCGACGATCTGGCGACCGATGTCCTTTGGTATCTCTGGTGCGGAGAAGGGTCTTCTCTTTTCGGTAAAAAATCCATGAAAACCTTCGAGCGCTATTTCATCAGTAATAAACACACGCATATTGAAGAAAAAAACGCCTACTATACCCTAAGAGAAAAAGAAGCATTTTGCCGTCGCTTATTCGCTGCGTTTGGATTAGACTCGACAGGACACATCATTAACGGCCACACACCAGTAAAAGTGAAAAAAGGAGAGACGCCAATCAAAGCCAATGGGCACCTACTGGTAATTGACGGTGGCTTATCCCGCTCCTATCAGGAAGTTACCGGTATCGCCGGTTACACGCTGCTATCTAATTCTTTTGGGATGACACTTGCTGCTCACCAACCATTTACAGATCGTCAGACAGCAATCAAGGAGCGGAAGGATCTAATGACGCAAAAGAAAATCGTTCTTCGTCAAACAGAACGAATCACTGTGCGTCAAACGGATATTGGGAAACAACTTCAAGCAGAGAGTGCTAGTTTATTCGCAAAAAATAATCCTATCAATAACTGAGTCATTCAGTTTACTGATAGGATTATTTTTATTTCTAAGCAACTTTCTGATTTGTTTTTCAGATGTCTTTGGAGCTATGAAAAGATTTCAACTTCTCTAGTGCTTGTAAAACAAAAATCAGTACTAAAATTGCCAGCGCCAGAAACAACGTCTCTAGCCCTTTTCCTTGTGCCAACAACAACTCCCGCAAAATCGCTGTGATACTGATCAGAATCAGATAACGAACAGGAATATGATGTCCTTCTTTTACATAACGCAGTAACATCAAAATGATTTCAAGTAAAATAAATAGCGTAGCAATCTCTTCGATCAAAAAGGATAGATCACTGACTTTTGTCAAAGGAATGACATAAGTAATGATTTTATAAATTGCTTCTGCCATCACAACCAATACCAATACAACTAAAATTGCTAACATAATATCAACAATAGCACTGATCAGCTTTTCAAAGCTTCTGAAATATTTGCCCATAGCGCGCCCCCTTTTCAACTCATTATAAGCGAATTTAATGAAATCACTTTGTGATATGCTTGAAAAAGGTGCACTTTTATTGCACAAAATAATCAGTCGCTACTTCAGCAAATAGATGAATAGTCGTAAGGGATTCGCTGGTTTAAAACTCTGACGATCTTTGCCGAAGCGCTTATCTAAAAAAGGCATCAAATGGTTCTTCTAAAAGAAGTTTTAATGGTTCTGATCCATCCGCAGCATTGGCCGGATCATTACTATCAATCGGTGTATCACCAGCTTCTGTGCTCTCTTCACTTTCGTCAGAAGTAGTTGTGTCTGTACTGCTTGAACTGCTAGATGAAGAGGTTGAACTACTCGTACTTGAGCTGCTGCTAGAGGAGCTCGTCGTTTCGGATGTACTAGTCGTAGTATCAGAATTTGCTGATCCATTATTGGAAGTGCTAGATGCTGTATCTGTCTCCTTCACTACTGCTTCACTACTGTCAGCTATACTTTCTGATTCTGTAGACGGAATGGCCGATGAATCTTCATTTGATTTTGTTCCACTGGTCTGTGCAGTTGTTTCGGAGTAGGAACTGACCCGTGCTTCATAAAAAGTTTCACTGGTTGTTTCCGTTTCAGACGTACTTGTTTCGGCAACCTGCACTGGTGCTTCAGAAGATGGCTCCGAAGAATTGCGCTGGAACGGGGCCGCAACAAAAGCATTTACATCTTGATCAATTGCCATACTCAACATAATCGTGACAAAACAACTAACGAGTGCTGACTGCAAATTAAATTTCAACTTCATTGCTATCCCTCACCTTCTCTTTATATGAAGTACCGTGCATTTTTTTGAAGAAATGGTTTTCTCCATCTATTATACAAAAAAAAGAAACGAGCAACAAATTAAGAATTCGTTGCAGCAATTGTCCCGTATTTTACAAGCTTAACATCTGAAATACAAAGAAATAACAGCCATTGCAGGGCTGCTATTTCTTTGATTATAAGCCGACCATTTACTGGATGGGATCTTTTTTATAAATTACGCAAGTGATTTGGGTCATTAATTGGTGTTTCGATATCACTATCTCCCATTCGAGGGGTCGGATGAACCGATTCATCAGGCATTGCTGTCTCACCTGTAACAGGCTGATCAATGATCGCTGTATCTGTTTCTTCGATTCGATCGGTTGCGTGATAATCGTAGACTCCTACCACTAAACGATCCTGCTCAAGGTCGTCACGATAGGCAAATAAAGGATCACTCTCATCATCAATCGTCCGATGGTCATAGTCGCCAAATGAGAAAGCATCTTTGATTTTTTCCCACATTGAACGATCATCATCTGATCCTCCAGTCGCTTCTACTTCTGCACTACTTAACGTATCTAAGCCAAACTGCTCGATGATCGTTGCATTCGCAAACAAAACAATGTCGTCTTTGTTGTACCCTTCGTTTCGCAATTGATCAATTGCTGTCAATGCTTCAGCCCGAGTGTCGTAACTGCCAATAATCGTCAGGTTTCTTTTATCCATTTGAAAGCCTCCTTATTTTGTGTACGCATGAAATCGGTCTATCTTTCAGCACTTGCCTTTTCATTGAAGGAAGTTGCCTACCATTTCATTGTATCTTACTCTGCGAAGGAGACCAAATGGTTTGTTTGCGCTTACGAAAATGATAAGAATCACTGGCTTTATTGGTTCTGCAGTTGCAACCATTCACTGTAAGCATAAACGAACGGACCGATGCCTTTAGCATCATCGTTGACAACTGGCTCTGAAATATAATACTCATAGGAGCCATCTCTGATTTTGTAGTTGCCTTTTCCAGGCATCCCCCCTAAGCCAGCAACTAAACAGATATCTTTCAATGTAAATTCTCCGTTTTTAATAACCAATTTGTGCTTTACAAGAGCGCGTAGGATCGTCTCGCCGATTATTTTATATTGTGAAGGAAGAATAGCTAATCGACTGGCTTTTAGCATCACATAACTCAAAGCAGCAGATCCACTCGTCTCTAAATAATTGTCTTCACCGTCTGGTCTATCTGTTACTTGAAAAAAGAGACTCGTTTTTGGATCTTGATAAGCCATTACTGCACCTACAAGTTCTGTTAAATAGCGCTGCAACTGCTTCTTTTCTTGGAGATAGCCTTCATGGGACAGTAAAACTTCAAGTGTGTCAACTAATGCCATAGCATACCATCCAAGAGAACGAGTCCAAAAGTTTGCGCTACAACCTGTCTTTGGATGCGCCCAAAATGCAGTTCTCGTACAGTCGTATCCGTGATACAGCAATCCTGTTCGCGGATCTTTCATTGACTCCATGACATTTTTGAATTGCCCAATCACATCACTAACATCTGCGGAGTTGCCAAACGTTAGTTGGTATTGGATCGCAAATGGTTGAACCATGTATAAACCATCTAGCCAAACTTGTTGCGGGTAGACCAGCTTATGCCACATGCTTCCTTCCTTAGTGCGCGGTTGCAACAAAACTTGCCGATACAGATTATCTAGAGCCTTGCGGTATTTGCTTTTCTTAGTGATTGCATATAACTGAAACAATAGTTTTCCTTCATTGATTGCGTCACAGTTATATTCTTTTTCATCGTACCCCAATGGATTCCCTGCCTCATCAATGTAGTGATCAATAAAGGTTTCAACAAACGCAAGATAATTCTCGTCTTGTGTTGCATTAAACATGTATTGGATCGCCAGAATCATGCAGCCATCGATATAACTCCAACGGATTGGATGATTGGCTAATCGAGCCTCTTGATTCCAAATAGGTGCTTCTGGCGAAGAATGTGCGATTACTTGATCCAAAAATTGTCTTATTTCTTCCAACTATTTTCTCCTTTACCAATTCTTAACTTTGTATGTGTAGATGCCTCATGCCCTCCTTCTTTGCCAAACAGTAGCGGCAGGCAAATGAAGAAACAGCTGGCTAGTTTGCATAAAATCTCTCGTTGAAAAATGACTGCCACTGGAACATTTTTGCGATATTTATCTGTTGAAACGATCTGCAGCTGAAAGAATGCTTTTCCGATCGTCTGCTGATTTTGCATGAATGGATATTGCAGTGCAAAATACATAACACACATCAAACAAATCGCAGTCAAAACAGCAACAAAGTCATTATTGATGACCCGACCGATTAGCGGAATTCCTCCTACAAAGATAAGAAATATGGTTAAAATCCCTAAAACAAAATCAACGATTTGTGCGAGAATTCTTCTGATCAACATATGACTACTCTTTACTTCCTGTGGGACTTTATCAAGAGTAAATTACAAAAGAATCATTTAAATCAATACTTTCACTTTGAATACATGTATTTGAAGTGGAAGGTACTTATTTCAAAAATAGTAAAACCTGTAT
>NZ_JBQASY010000012.1:0-106834 GCF_051909435.1 Enterococcus sp. 125944
ATGCCACGATCATATAAGATTTCTTGAACTTCACGATAGCTAAGGTTATAACGAAGATAGTAGCCCACGGCTACAATAATCACATCCTGCTGAAATTGCTTTCCTTTAAAAGGATTCATCGTCATTCCTCCTGCTATCTTTTTCTATTATTCTACCTTATTTGATAGTAGATTTAAAACTTTGCAACAGAACCCTTACAATGGATAAAACAACAAGGTAAATCATGTTGATGGGTTACTTTGTTGTTTCTAAGAAAAGGAATAAATCAATAAAAAAGGCTCTATTTCCAGTAAAATATCTTGGAAATAGAGTCTTTTTATTGCTGCTTATTTTTGTTTGACTTATAATAAGTGGTTTTCTTGATTTGAGAAATTGTTTCCATTAGATCGATTATGACGCATAAAACGGTAAGAACAAGAAAGATGGGTAGCAACCAAAAGTCTCTAAAAGATCCTTTAGAGACTTTTCTATTTGGAGAAGATGGAAAAGAATTTTATTGGTTAGGATTATCCAAAGCCAACTATTTTTAATGAATAGCTCTTTTTATAATAAGTCTTTAAAAAACTTTTCGGATGATTGGGCAGAACAAAAAAAGATTTGGTGAAAAAATGCAGGATTCCTATACTGGAAGAAAAAAGAAATACAGTAAAGGAATTTGCCTATGTTTAACGAATTAGATTTCGAACGAGAATACCAGGAAAAAGCGATGGAACGGTTTCTAGAAAAGCTCCATGCGATTGAACGAAAAGTAGGGATGGAAGTTCAAGCACAAGGGTGGAAATATGTGAAAACAGCTCAACGGACAGTGATTTTCACCTTTGGTGAAATTACTTTTTCTCGAAAATGTTATCGACGGAATCATGAGTATCGATATCCAGTAGATGAAGTATTAGGGTTACCCAAATATACTCGTTTTTCGATGGAATTATTGTTGCAAGTGGCAGAACTAGCGACAAAAATGCCTTATCGTGAAGTCGTCAGAACGTTTCACCTTTTGAAAGGTATTTATATCACAAAGGATACGGTTAGCAAGGCTGTACAGCTTGCAGGACAGTATTATCAAGAACGAGAAGTCTATCGTTATTATGAGGAGAACCAAATGAATCAACGTCAAAAAGTGCCGGTCTTATACATTGAAGGGGATGGGATTCGGATTAAAACGAATCGTCAAGGGGAACAGACTGCTGAGTTGGCTCATTTTGTAATCCATCGAGGTTGTGAGGAAGAATATCGTAATCGAAAACAATTAATAGATAAACATGAGATTGTATCAATGAGTAATAAAAAAGCACGGGAAGAAGTTGTGGATTATATCTATAATCACTATGAATTAGGGGAGGAAACGGTGGTGATTACAAATTCTGATATGGGAAAGGGGTATACTCCGTATGTTTTCAAAGAACTTGTTGCTGGATTTTCTGGCAAGCATCTTCATTTTTGGGATCGCTATCATTTGAATGAACGAATTAAGGACTTTTTTAAGGGCTATCCTCCGACACTGCAAGAACGTTTCTTTCAGGCAATCGCTACACATAATAAGCAAGAAGCTCGTTTGGTGTTAGAGACGATTGAATCAATCGTCGAGACGGAGGAAGAAATGGTTCGATTTGAACAATTTAGCAAGAAATTTTTGCGTGATTTTGTGTATACCCAATCACCTAAAACCCATGGTTTTTCTAGTGATGGAATTGGGATTATGGAGTCGCAGCAATCAAAGATTGCCAATCGTATGAAGAAAAAAGGGATGTATTGGTCTGCATTAGGGGGTGAGACAATGGGAAGGATGATTGTAGATGTGAAGGAAGATCAGTTAAGAGAACTCTTTTTTGGTAAGTGGCGGGAAGAGTACGCCCAATTTGAATTACTAGATCGCCCAAGAGTACAATTAAAAAAGGGAAGAGAAGAAAAAGATTTAACTCATATTCGGGTGGATCAAATCCGAAAAATAATGAAATAAAAAGAATTTAGAAATTATATGCAAAAAAATCAAACAAAACTATTGCAATTTTCTAAAAAAGAGGTACACTCGTAATAACAATAGGTTATAAAACTATTTAATTTTATTTTTTGTGCAATAAAATGAAAACGAATTTCTTCAAAATCCTCTAAAAAACTTCTAAAATTCTTATCAGATAAGCACTCAACTAAAATTCAGACACATACAAGTAAGCGTGAAATCTTGCTGAAATTTTCATTCTGTGCTATACTTATTTAATGCCGAAAGATGAAGCACAGAATGATTACTGTAAATAAACATTGACGTTTTGAGATAAAATGATGGCTGAGACAGAAAGATTTGTTTTAGCCTTTTATAATGCCTTCGTGAAGCGGTTTTTCGGTAACAAGAGAAAGATAAGAGATGGGACTGCTCTTGTGTTTCTGAAGAAAGTACGCTTCGATTAAAGAAAACAGGCATCATGATGATGACCAAATTAGGAGGATCCATTTGAAATTTAAAGATCTAGAATTATCAAACGAATTATTGACTTCTGTTGAGCGTGCCGGCTTTGAAGAAGCAACACCAATCCAAGAAGCAACAATTCCCCTTGCGTTGCAAGGAAGAGATGTCATCGGTCAAGCACAGACCGGTACCGGAAAAACAGCAGCATTCGGCTTGCCAATGTTGGAAAAAATCGACCCAGCAAATCACCAACTACAAGGATTAGTGATTGCACCTACTCGGGAATTAGCGATCCAAACCCAAGAAGAACTATATCGTTTAGGAAAAGACAAAAAAATCCGGGTTCAAGCGGTTTACGGTGGTGCGGATATTGGTCGTCAAATCCGTCAACTAAAAGATCGTCCCCATATCGTTGTCGGTACACCAGGACGTATGTTAGACCATATCAACCGCCACACATTGAAACTTGGTACAGTGGAAACACTTGTTTTGGATGAAGCAGACGAAATGTTGAACATGGGCTTCTTGGAAGATATCGAGAAGATCATCAGCCAAGTACCTGAAGAACGTCAAACCTTACTATTTTCAGCAACAATGCCTCCTGCAATCAAGAGCATTGGCGTAAAATTCATGAAAAACCCTGAACATGTTCAAATCAAGGCGAAAGAAATGACGGCTGATTTGATCGATCAATATTATGTTCGTTCAAAAGACTATGAAAAATTCGATATTATGACTCGTTTGTTGGATGTACAAACACCTGAGTTGACGATCGTTTTTGGTCGGACAAAACGTCGTGTCGATGAATTGGCACGAGGACTAGAAGCTCGAGGCTACAAAGCGGAAGGGATCCATGGAGACTTGTCTCAACAAAAACGAATGAGCGTATTACGATCATTCAAGAGCGGTCATTTAGATATTTTGGTTGCTACAGACGTTGCAGCTCGAGGATTAGATATTTCTGGTGTGACTCACGTCTACAACTATGATATTCCTCAAGATCCAGAGAGTTATGTTCACCGTATCGGACGGACGGGCCGTGCAGGTAAAGGCGGAATCTCCGTAACTTTCGTTACACCAAACGAAATGAGTTATTTGCATGTTATTGAAAATCTAACTAAAAAACGGATGTCACCAATGCGTCCACCAACCGAAAAAGAAGCTTTTAAGGGGCAATTAGGTGCAGCAATTGAACAAGTAGAAGTGAAAATGGATGAAAACGGGTTGGATAAATACCTCCAAGCTGCAGATGATTTATTGGAACGCTACTCAGCACAAGACTTGGCTGCTTTGCTTCTTAAAACAATCGCGAAAGATCCATCTGATCTTGTCCCTGTGAAGATCACACCAGAAAGACCATTACCGCAAGGAAAGAAATCTTTCAATAAAAATGGTCGTCGCAGCAACAACAACAACAACCGCAACCGTAAAGACAACGGCGGCAACCGCAGCGGCAAAGCTCGAGGAAATTACAGCAAAGACGGCGCTCGCAAAAATAACCGTCGCAGCAATGACAAAAAACGCGGCTTCGTTATCCGCAACAATCAAGACTAGTCCTTAGAGGTCGCTTTCAGCACCTTTTTCGACACAAAATTATCTGAACTTTTTTCGATCAACCTGCCAATGTGTGCCACTGACCAAGAGGCCACTTGGCGTGATCGATCATTGTTCGGATATTTTTTTTGCCCTTTTTGAGAAAAGACGGTATAGTCAAGGAAAACTGGAGAACGAGCCTCTCAAAAATTTCTTAACCATCCATTAAACCCTTTAGTTTTGAGTGGTAATTCCCTTTTTTTTTGGTAGAATGAAACTAAAATAAATGCAGCTGATGTATTTAATAGATAGATATAAAATCGTAATGAACAGTCATGGAATAAAGGTTCTTGCTGAACAGAAAAGGATAGAAAATGATCAAAGGTATCGGGATCGATGCAGTAGAATTAGCCCGCATCAAAGAATTGATTGAAAACAAACCGCAATTTATTCAGCGTATTTTAACTGAGAAGGAATCTGAACTGTTTTTCAAGCTGCCAAAAAAAAGGCAGATTGAATTTCTTGGGGGACGGTATGCTTGTAAAGAAGCTTTTTCGAAAGCTTGGGGAACAGGAATTGGGAAATTGTCTTTTCAAGATATCGAAGTTCTGACCAACGAGGCTGGAGCGCCCGTTGTTACAAAGGCACCTCACCCTCTACATCAGACGTTTGTCAGTATCACTCATACCAATGAGACTGCCTTTGCGCAAATCTTGTTGGAGAATGAATAATGCCAGAGATAGCGATTCGTTAAGGGAATCACTAGAGAAAGAAGGAAAGTGGAATGGTCGTTTCAATCCATAGACCAACGAAAGCCATTATAAATTTAGAGGCAATCAAAGAAAATGTTGAAAATGAAGTGGCGCGTTTGCCAAAGGCAACGGATTTATTTGCTGTGGTCAAAGCAAATGGCTACGGACATGGGGCTATTGAGACAGCAACAGCAGCTCTAGAAGGGGGCGCTTCCGGTTTTTGTGTTGCGACAGTCGATGAAGGTATCGAGTTGCGGGAAGCTGGATTCAGTGAACCAATATTGGTGTTGGGGATCGTTTCTGTGGCAGATATCGGTTTACTGAGCTACTACAATCTTTCATTTCCAGTAAGCACGAACGAGTGGTTGCAAGAAGCGGCTGCTTTCTTGCAAAAAAATCCTGTCACCAATCCGCTGAAGGTCCATTTGAAAGTTGATACAGGAATGGGGCGAATTGGCTTTATTTCTAATGAAGAGTTACTCTCGGCTGTCAAATGGCTCCAAGAGCAGTCTTTGTTCACATGGGAAGGGATTTTCACCCATTTTGCGACAGCCGATCAAGCAGATGATACGTATTGGCAAGAACAAAATCAACGGTTTCAAACCGCATTGGCATGTCTGCCTGAATTGCCAAGGTATGTCCATGCCGGCAATAGTGCTACTGCTTTGTGGCATGCAGAAGCCGTAGGGAACATGGTTCGCTATGGCATTGCGATGTATGGATTGAATCCTTCAGGAACGACATTGCCAGAAACATATCCATTGAAACCAGCCTTGTCTCTTGTTTCTGAATTGGTCCAAGTGAAATTACTTGAAAAAGGAGCCGGAATTGGCTATGGTGAAACATATATCACGCCGCAAGCAGAATGGATCGGTACGGTACCGATTGGTTATGCGGACGGCTGGTTGCGAAAAATGCAAGGATTTTCTTTATTGGTAGCTGGTGAGTATTGTGAAATCGTTGGTCGTGTATGTATGGATCAGCTGATGATCCGTTTACCCCGGTCATTTCCTGCGGGAACAAAAGTCACATTGATCGGCGAAGATAACGGACAGTGCATCACTATGCAAAAAGTAGCGGAACAATTAGAGACGATTCATTATGAAGTGGCATGCACGCTTTCTGCAAGGGTGCCGCGAGAATATAAAAGTTAGGGTGGTCCTATGGTAAAAAGGGGAGACATTTATTTTGCCGATCTGTCACCGGTCGTTGGATCGGAGCAAGGAGGGATTCGGCCAGTATTAGTGATTCAAAATGATTTAGGCAATCATTTTAGTCCAACGGTGATCATTGCCGCGATCACGGCTAAAATGGCTAAGCCAAAACTGCCGACCCATATTGGGATCTCAGCGACTTGTACAGGGATCGGTAAAGATTCAGTGATCTTGATGGAGCAGATTCGGACAATCGACAAAAGTCGACTAAAGGAGAAGGTTTGTCATCTAGATGAATCAATCATGTGTGAAGTCGATGCGGCATTAATGATCAGTGTGGGAGTCGAGACGGCTTATTCCACGTCGTCGATTCATTCATGATGCTAGGATATTTGTTATTAGCGGCAACACTGATACTATTTTTATTTTATACTTATCAACACTTGCGGCGCTTTTTACGGGAAACTAAAAAGAAACAAGAAGACGTTGAAAAAGGGTATTATTTATTGAGCCATACATATGAAGATCAGGAAAAAGCAAGTTACTATGGTGTCTTTCAGCAAGGAGAAAAGACATTGACATTGGAGATGCCATTGCAGCTTTACCTGCACACAAGCCCACCGCAACGTGGCGAATTAGTCGCGAAAGATGGCAAAGTCATTGAATTCAATACGTGAATACAAAAAAACTTTCCATCACTATATGTGATACGTGAGGAAAGTTTTTTGCATTAGCAGGGAAAATTTTAGCAGAAACGATAAATTAGGAAAAAGAGCCCAGTGTCTAGAACAAGATCGTTCAGTCTTTTATCTTTTTTTATATTCTGAGATCAGAGTGTTGCATTCGTAGTTCTGCTTTCAACAAGCCTCGGAGATGAGTTGCTTTATACGCAAAATTCAGTTATAGTATGTAGCGACTATTTTGAAAAGAGGAAGCAATGTGAAACCTTCAATTTATGGATTAACCAAAGAGTCCTTATCTTTGTGGATGACTGAGCAAGAAGAAAAGAAATTCCGCACGAATCAAGTGTGGGAATGGTTATATGAGAAACGAGTAGCGACATTTGAAGAAATGACCAATTTGCCTAAATCATTGGTAACTAAGTTAAATGAATCGTTTGTGATCAATCCTTTGAAACAAATCGTCTTACAAGAAGCCAGCGACGGCACAGTCAAATATTTGTTCCAGTTACCCGATAATCATATGATTGAGACCGTCTTAATGCGTCAGGAATATGGTATGTCAGTCTGTGTGACGACACAAGTCGGCTGTAATATCGGCTGTACATTTTGTGCGAGCGGTCTGCTAAAAAAACAACGAGACCTAACTGCTGGAGAAATTGTCGCTCAGATCATGCTGGTGCAACATTATTTCGATGAATTGAATGCTGGAGAACGTGTCTCCCATGTGGTGGTGATGGGAATCGGCGAGCCTTTTGACAATTACGAGAATGTCATGCAGTTTCTGCAGATTATCAATGATCCGAAAGGGCTAGCGATTGGTGCGCGCCATATCACTGTTTCAACCAGTGGTTTAGCTCATAAAATCAAAGAGTTTGCTGAAAATGGCTTACAAGTGAACCTTGCGATTTCACTCCATGCTCCAAATAATGAAGTACGAACTTCGATGATGCGGATCAACCGCAGTTTCCCGATTGAAAAACTAATGGAAGCTATTGACTACTATTTGGAAAAAACCAATCGGCGAATCACGTTTGAATACATCATGCTGGATCATGTCAATGATCGACCAGAGCATGCGCGGCAATTGGTCGAATTGCTCAAGAATAAACGCAAGCTTTCTTATGTGAACTTGATTCCTTACAACCCTGTCAGTGAACATGATCAGTATGCTCGCAGTAAGAAAGAAGATGTTTTAGCATTTTATGACATCTTGAAGAAAAATGGTATCAATTGTGTGATTCGTAAAGAACATGGGACGGATATCGATGCAGCTTGCGGTCAGTTGCGCAGCAAACAGATGAAAAAGCAAGTCACTGCCTAGAAACAAATCAAGTCTGACCATGAAGGCGGGAAAGTCGCTCATTGAACAGACTTTTATCAAAAAACGGTACAGAAGACCGTTTTTTCAAAATCAGAAAAGTAGGTGAACGGCACTCTTTGTTGACAGACCGCTGAAAAAGGCCAGATCTAAGACAAAGACGGGTGCGGTTCCTGCTTTTGCTGATTTTTTTATTTCAGAAAAGAACTGTTTTGGATAACAACAAAGGAAAGCGATTTCTCTGGATTTTTTCAAAATTCCGATACTCATGGCTTGAAAAATCGTCTATACTATAAGAATTGATAGAAATAAAAATAACACACATGATGAAAGGATGATTCCATGGAATGGATCAAATTGATTGGTATTTTGGTAATTCTTGTCGGCTTTTTGCTGAAACTCGACACGATCGCCGTTGTTCTGATCGCAGGATTAGCAACCGCATTAGTTTCGGGGATAGATTTTACTGATTTCTTATCAATGTTAGGAAAGGCATTTGTAGACAATCGTCTCGTGACCTTATTCCTACTCACACTACCAATGGTAGGAATCTCAGAACGCTTTGGATTGAAACAACAGGCCGTTGTTTTGATTGAAAAAATCAAAGGATTGACCCCAGGCAAGTTTTTAAGTTTGTATTTGTTTATTCGAGAACTAGCAGGTTTCTTCTCGATTCGGATCCAAGGACACACGCAATTTATTCGTCCAATCGTAAACCCAATGGCGCAAGCCGCAGCGGAGAACAAGTATGGCGAACTAGAAGAAGCAGATCAGGAAAAAATCAAAGCTCGGGCGGCAGCTAATGAGAACTACGGGAACTTTTTTGCCCAAAATACGTTTGTGGCGGCTTCGGGTGTTTTATTGATCACTGGAACGTTAAAATCATTGGGTTATGACGTAGCCGCCAGTGCAATTGCACAGGCTTCAATCCCTATCGCGCTGATCGTTTTAGTCATTGCTACCCTTTCAAATCTGGCTTTCGATCGCAAATTGTCTAAAAAATATGGCGAAAAGGAGGAAAAGTAAATGGAAGCAATCATCAATAATATTTTAGAATTCTTTTATATTTTGATCGGTCTCTTGTCAATCATGACTGCTGTTCGAGTTTTCAAAGATGCGACCCATCCAACACGACTGGGTACAGCAACATTTTGGCTTTTACTTGGTATCGTTTTTGCTTTCGGAAACTTTATTCCTTACATCATTGATGGGATCATCATTATTTGTATGGGCGTATTGACGTTCTTCAAGCAAGTTCGAATTGGTAAAATCGTGGATGTCGATGAACAAAAAGCAGAACAAGCCGCCGAAAAAATCGGCAGTAAGATTTTTATCCCTTGTATCTCGCTAGCAGTCATCGCAGTTGCGATTTCCTACACACCTTTAGGCGGACAAGTTGGGATCGGGATCGCTTCTGTTTTGGCGTTGATTTTAGCAATGGTATTGACCTCTGCTAAACCAAAAACAGTGCTGGATGATTCCGATCGTATGTTCCAACAAGTCGGTACTGCTGGTATCTTGCCACAATTACTAGCGGCTCTAGGCGTGATTTTTAATGCGGCTGGTGTTGGAGAAGTGATCTCCCATGGTATTTCAGGTGTAGTACCCGAAGGCAATCGTTTGATTGGTGTGATTGCCTATTGTTTAGGCATGGTTTTATTTACAATGATCATGGGAAATGGCTTTGCGGCATTTACTGTCATTACTGCCGGAATCGGTGTCCCATTCGTAATCGCTCAAGGGGGAGATCCCGTTGTAGCAGGAGCACTGGCGATGACTGCCGGTTTTTGCGGAACATTGTTGACACCGATGGCAGCCAATTTCAATGCATTACCCGTCGCATTACTCGAGATGAAAAATTCGAATGCAGTAATCAAAACCCAAGCACCGATTGCCGTGCTGCTAATTGTGATCCATATCGGATTGATGTACTTTTGGGCATTTTAGTGGTAAAAAGGAATAGAAAGGATGATCAATATGAAATGTTTAGTCACAGGATTTGATCCATTTGGCGGAGAAGCAATCAACCCAGCGTTGGAAGCTGTTAAATTATTACCAGAAGAAATCAACGGAGCAAAGATAGTTAAATTAGAGATTCCTACTGTTTTCGGCAAATCAGCTGAAGTTGTACAAGCTAAAATTGAAGAGATCCAACCTGATGTTGTTTTGAATATTGGACAAGCAGGCGGACGTTTTGCTATTTCACCTGAGCGAGTGGCGATCAATGTCGATGATGCACGTATTCCAGACAACGAAGGCAATCAACCAGTAGATGAAGCCATCCAGCCTCAAGGTCAACCTGCTTATTTCAGTCAGTTGCCGATCAAAGCAATGGTAGCTGCGATGAAAGAAGCCGGGATTCCTGCTGTTGTTTCAAATACTGCCGGTACATTTGTCTGCAACCACATCATGTATCAAGTACAATACATGATCGATACAAAATACCCAACGCTTAAAGGGGGCTTCATTCATGTCCCATTCATTCCGGAGCAAGTTGTTGACAAGCCTGGTCAACCGGCTATGAGCTTACAAGATATTGCGAAAGGATTGGAAGCGGCAATCGGTGCGATTGTCGATTATCAAGGAAAAGAAGACATCAAAGCAATCGGGGGCGCCATTCATTAAGCGGCACGAACAGATTGTCAATTAAAACGAATTGATTTAACGATAGATAGATCAGACAACTAGGAATATAACTTGTAAGAGGATAGGTTGCTTGCGAGAATAGGCCGATGTTGTCTGATCTTATTTATTTCAAGTAACGAGCAAGTATGAAGCGCGGAAAGTCATTTATTCGTCTTTTTATCGATTTATTGATAGAATTCATCTAGTGGAACACGCGAAATGCGAAGGGGGCAAATCATGATCATTACTGAATTTGATAGAGAGAATTATATTTTACGTGATCAGCTGATCGACTTAGCCGTTCTAATTTATCCGTCTACCTATCAAAAAGAGCAGCGGACAGCAGAAGAATTACTGCAGCCGAACAAAGTTGTCATTGCAGCTATTGAAGGAGAGCAATTGGTCGGCTTTGTGAGTGCCTTCCAAAAAAGCGACACTATCTGGCAGCAAGAGATCAGCTTAGTTGATCCCCGTCATCCAGATGAACAAATAGGTGAGCGTTTGACTGCCTTTTTGCGAGACGAAGTTGTTGCTGCTGGCGGAGAATCGCTAGTTTCTTAAGTCTTCTAGTTGAACATTGCTTGTCAAAACGGACACAGACAGTTATAGTGGCTAAGATGTTTCTTAAAACTAGTCAAGAGTTGGAACATAAGTTAAAACAAATGATATCCGAATGATCAAAAATGAAGGTCGCAAGAATCATCAAGATTAGCGACAAGACACGGCTGTAAAGTGAGTGTCTTTCATTGATTGTTCGGATATATGCTTGTTTTTTGTAACTTATGACACAACTCTTTTTGTTTTTTTTAATAGAAAAAATGGTCTTTAAAATAAAAATGAGAAGAAGATGAAAGTAGCATATTTATTAGTTTTCTAGGAATATTTAGTAGAAATTCTTCAAAGTTATTGTCTTTTATCGTGTTTTTTAATGCTAAAAATTGCAAAAAAAGATTGCTTTTTTAATAATTATTAATTAAAATCTAATCTAACTTCAGAAAAGAGCGATTATTCTGAAAATTAAATCAATTAAGGAGTAGTTCAGGATGAAAAATAAATGGACATATGGATTGGTTGCTGTGTGCGGCTTAGTTTTAGCAGGCTGTACCACAGGTGGTTCAAATAATTCAAGCAGCGGATCAGCTGCCAGCAGCGAAAGCAATGCGGAACAGGTATTCAATGTTGTGGTTCAACAAGAAATGCCAAGTGCCGATTTGTCCCTTGCGACAGATACAATCAGTTTCAGTGCGCTAAATAATGTATATGAGGGGTTGTACCGCTTAGACGCTGACAGCAAACCGCAGCCAGCTGGAGCAGCAGAAGAAGCAGAAGTCAGTGAAGATGGATTGACTTATAAGATCAAATTGCGTGATGACGCAAAATGGTCAAATGGCGAACCTGTAACAGCAGCTGATTATGTCTATGGTTGGCAACGAACAGTCAAGCCTGAGACGGCTTCAGAGTATGCCTACTTGTACGCACCAGTAAAAAATGCGGAAGCTATCACAGCCGGAGAGAAAGATCCGTCTGAATTAGGAATCAAAGCAGTTGGCGATCATGAGTTAGAGATCACATTAGAAAAGGCCACTCCTTACTTTGACTACTTGCTGGCATTCCCATCTTTCTTCCCACAAAGTCAAGCGGTTGTTGAAGAACACGGGGATCAATATGCGGCAACGAGCGACAATGCCGTTTATAATGGACCTTTTGTTCTTACCGGATTTGATGGACCAGGAACCGATACCGAATGGGCATACGAAAAGAATGATCAGTATTGGGATAAAGATACAGTGAAATTAGAAACCATCAATGTGAGTGTTGTTAAAGAATCAGCGACTGCATTGAACTTGTTCCAAGATGGTCAAGCTGATGATGTCATTCTTACAGGGGAACTTGCACAGCAAATGGCCAATGATGAAGCGTTTGTCTCTCAACCAGAAGCAACGACCTATTATTTTGAAGTCAATCAACGCGATGAAAAATCACCATTCCGCAATGAAAATTTACGTAAAGCAATTTCGTATGCCATTGATCGTGACGCTTTAGTGACATCGATTTTAGGGGACGGCTCAATTGCTTCGACAGGTCTAGTACCAGAAGGCATGACCTTTAGCCCATCCGACAATACTGATTTTACTAAATCAGCAGGCAGTGTTTTAGAATATGATGAGGCCAAAGCCAAAGAGCATTGGGAAAAAGCTAAAGAAGAATTGGGAATCGATTCTCTTGAATTTGATATCTTAGCCTCTGATACAGATTCTACGAAGAAAATCATTGAATATGTACAAGATACATTGCAAAAAACATTGGATGGTTTGACAGTAACGTTAAGCCCCGTACCATTCTCTGTTCGTTTGGATCGTTCCAACGCTGGAGACTTTGATATGTTGATGGGTGGTTGGGGAGCTGACTATGCAGATGCTAGCAGTTTTACAGACTTATTCACGACTGGCAACTCATATAACCGTGGTCAATGGAGCAATGAAGAGTATGATGCCTTGATTAAATCGGCAAGTACGACTAACGTCAATGACCCAGAAAAGCGTTGGGAAGATTTAGTCAATGCGGAAAAACTAATCATGAGTGAACAAGGAGTAATCCCAGTTTACCAAAAAGCAGAAGCTCATTTACGTGCACCAAATGTAAAAGGTGTCGTTGCTCATGCAGCAGGCGCACAATACGATTACAAGTGGACATCGATTGAATAACCACTTGAATGCCTAGCGGCTGGGACAGTAACTGGATACAAGATGACGATTATCGATGAATAGCTGGAATAACAGGCATAACAAAAATGGAGAAGCTGCTGCTTCTCCAAAATGCCAAGTGCTTCACTATTTGTCACGTATGGAAATCTTCTCTTGAATACAGTCTCAGCCGGCTTTTTTTTCTAAAGCAGAAAGGCAGTCGACAAAAGACACGAAACGATAGGTTACTAAATTAAAGAGTATTGATTAATAAAAAGAGCAAAGAAAGTAGCAGTAAAAAAATTCCTGGCCATAGCCAAAAGCCGTAGCTTTGTTTACCAACATCGGAGAGTTTAAGGTAATCGGTTTTATTCTTGGAAAAAGCTTTTTTCATTGAATATTGGAAATGATCAAAAAAGCCAGAGGCAAAGACCCAAAGAAAACCGCCGATGATCAAGAAGAATAAAGCCCAAAGAAATAGTGCATCCGAGATAGTTGACAGGGTCAATTCCTTTTTGAAAAACAACCAGCTAATGGAAATAAGGGTACATATGAGGGCGATCAGCCCACTACTTTTTTTTATCCGCATAAGTTGACTCCTTTTTAATGATTCGTACTACTTAATTTACATAATTATTGATAAGAAGTCAAAATACCTAGGGGGAAGACGCGTGAACGGTTTTTTGAAATATTTATTGAAACGGATATTCTATATGGTATTGACCTTATGGTTGATTGCCACGATCACATTTTTCTTAATGCAATTTTTACCAGGAACACCTTATACCAATGCAGAAAAACTGAGTCCCGAACAGATTGCCTTATTGAATGAACAAGCAGGTTTAGATAAACCGATGATTACTCAATATGGGCTGTATTTGACGAATTTAGTTAAAGGCGACTTTGGGATTTCATTCCAATTCAAAAATCAACCGGTAGCGAATCTATTATCTGGTCGGATTGGTCCTTCTTTACAATTGGGGCTGCAGGCAATTATTTTTGGGACTTTTTTCGGTATCATTTTAGGGACGATCTCCGCTATGAAACAAAATACATGGATTGATACGACGTCAACGCTAGTAGCGATCTTGGGACGTTCGATTCCGAACTTTGTCTTTGCCGTTTTGCTGCAATACATTTTTGCCATCAAATTAGGTGTCTTGCCAATTGCCAAATGGGAAACTTTTGCAAGCACGATTTTGCCAACGATCGCATTAGCCATGTCGCCATTGGCAGACTCTGCCCGCTTTATTCGAACCGAGATGGTCGAGGTGCTCCACAGTGATTACGTTGAGTTGGCTCGTGCCAAAGGGCTGAGCCGCTGGGAGATCGCCTTCAAGCATGGTTTGCGGAACAGTTTGATCCCGCTGCTTACCTTGTTAGGACCTTTAGCCGTTGGATTGATGACGGGTTCATTGGTTGTTGAGAATATTTTTGCGATTCCGGGGATTGGCGAACAATTCGTAAAATCAATCATGACAAATGATTATCCAACAATCATGGCAGTCACGATTTTGTACTCTGCCATGTTAGTATTTGTGATTTTAGTGGTAGATATTTTGTATGGTATCGTTGATCCGCGTATCCGTGTGTCAGAAGGGAGCCGTGGCTAATGGAAGAGAAAACAATCAATCAAGTAGCTGCCATTGATGCAGCCAAATTTCAGCCGTTACAAAAAAATACCAAAGAAGAACGAGAAGCAATTGCTGCGCCATCGCTGACCTTTTTCCAAGATTCATGGCGCCGTTTGAAGAAAAACAAAGCAGCTGTATTTTCGATCGTACTATTGCTGATCATTATTGCAATCTCGATTATTACGATCTTTGTTTCTCCCCATGACCCTACTGCGCAAAACGTGAAGTTCACGAATCTGCCTCCCAAAATTCCCGGACTCAATCTCCCAGGATTAAATGGGTATGCAATGGTTGGTGGTGAATTGGTTGATAAATATGCTGCTGCCAATGTTCCAGAAGGCACTTACTATCTACTAGGAACCGACGGACTAGGACGGGATCTGTTGAGCCGTTTATTTGTCGGAACGAGAATCTCGCTATTGATTGCCTTTATTGCCGCTTTGCTAGATATCATCTTTGGCGTGACCTATGGATTGATTTCCGGTTTATTAGGGGGACGAGTGGATAATATCATGCAACGTTTCTTAGAGATCCTTTCTGGGATTCCGAATCTAGTGGTGATGATTTTGATGCTGGTCGTCTTCAAACCAGGAATCTTTTCGATCGTAGCTGCGATGGCTATCACCAACTGGATTCCAATGGCTCGGATCGTTCGCGCGCAAACAATGAAATTAAAAGATCAAGAGTTTGTGCTAGCTGCTACGACATTAGGTGAGAGCCGTATGAAGATTGCGATGAAGCATATCTTGCCGAATATTTCGAGTGTGATTATTGTCCAAATGATGTTCAGTATCCCATCAGCGATTTTCTTCGAGGCTTTTCTAAGCTTTATCGGTTTGGGCTTAAAGCCGCCTTCAGCATCGCTAGGGATGTTACTGAGCGACGGGTACAAGACCTTTTTATTCTTGCCTTACCAAATGTGGGTGCCGGCGGTTACGTTGTCGGTCATTATGATCGGATTCAACTTACTTGCTGACGGACTCCGTGATGCCTTTGATCCGAAAATGAAAGAGTGATTGCTATGGAAAAAGTGTTAGAAGTGAAAAATTTAGAGATCTCCTTTGATACCTTTGCAGGGAAAGTCCAAGCGATCCGCGATGTCAGTTTCGAACTATACAAAGGCGAAACACTAGCGATCGTTGGCGAATCCGGTAGTGGGAAATCAGTAACTACCCGCAGTATCATGGGATTATTAGCTAGTAACGCCAATATAGATAATGGAGAGATCCTATTCAATGGAACGGATATTCTCAAGAAATCTGAGAAAGAACTACAAAAGATTCGCGGAAAAGAAATTGCGATGATCTTCCAAGATCCCATGACTTCTCTGGACCCGACGATGCCCATCGGCAAACAAGTGGCCGAATCTTTGATGAAACATAACAAACTTAGTAAAAAAGAAGGACTCCGACAAGCCTTGGATCTTTTGAATCTGGTAGGGATTCCGAATGCTGAGAAGCGTTTGAAAAATTATCCGCATCAATTTTCAGGGGGACAACGGCAACGGATCGTCATTGCCATCGCATTAATCTGTTATCCACAGATCCTGATTGCTGATGAGCCGACTACGGCACTGGATGTAACGATTCAAGCCCAAATCCTTGAGTTGTTGAAAGATATCCAACAAAAAATCAATTCATCGATCATTTTTATTACCCATGATTTAGGAGTAGTAGCAAACGTGGCAGATCGGGTAGCCGTCATGTATGGCGGCAAAATCGTAGAGGTGGGAACAGCAGAAGAAATATTCTATAATCCACAGCATCCTTACACTTGGGGGCTGTTAGGTTCCATGCCTACCTTGGAGGGGACGGGGGATCGTCTTTATGCGATTCCTGGCTCACCACCAGATTTGTTGGATCCGCCGACTGGGGATGCTTTTTATCCTAGAAATGAGTTTGCTTTGCAGATCGATGCCGAACAGCAACCACCATTCTTTGATGTTTCACCGACCCATAAAGCAGCTACGTGGCTTTTAGCTCCGCAAGCTCCTAAGGTTACCCCTCCGGATGAAATCTTGATTCGTTGGAAAAAATTCCAAGAAAAAACTAGACAGGCATCTGTATAAAGGAGGAGAACCCATTGGAGAAAGTGTTGCTTGAAGTAAAGAACTTAAAACAATATTTTAATGTCGGCCGCAAAGACGAAGTCAAGGCTGTAGATGATATCTCCTTTCAGATCTATGAAGGAGAAACCTTTGGACTAGTAGGAGAATCCGGTAGTGGGAAGTCAACGACTGGTCGAACGGTCATTCGACTGAATCATCCCACGGCAGGAGAAATCTTGTTTGATGGACAAGATGTCATGAAAATCAAAGGCAAAAAAGATTTAGCTGATTTCCGTCGAGAAGTACAAATGGTTTTCCAAGATCCGTATGCATCATTGAATCCTCGAATGAAAGTTCGCGATATCATTGCTGAAGGGATCGATATCAACGGATTGGCAAAAAACGAAAAGGAACGCAACCAGCGCGTAGATGATTTGTTGAAAACTGTTGGTTTAAACCCAAGTCATGGAACTCGCTATCCCCACGAATTTTCCGGAGGACAGCGGCAACGGATTGGGATTGCCCGAGCACTAGCGGTAGATCCCAAGTTCATCATCTGTGATGAACCGATTTCGGCTCTGGATGTTTCGATTCAGGCCCAAATCGTCAATTTGCTGCAAGATTTACAGCAAGAACATAAGCTGACTTATCTATTCATTGCCCATGACCTATCAATGGTCAAACATATCAGCGATCGCATCGGTGTGATGCATAATGGTAAACTTTTGGAAGTAGGTTCTAGTGATGAAATCTATCATTATGGGGTCCATCCGTACACAGAGAGTCTCTTGTCGGCGATTCCACTGCCAGACCCAGATCATGAACGAGAACGGAAGCGCATCAAATACGTCAGCGAACCAACAGATGACAAGCCTCGTGCCATGGAAGAAATCGCAGAGGGGCATTTTATTTATGCTACGAAGGAAGAAGCGGCACAGTATCAGAAAAAATTGGCACAAAAAAAGGGGTAGACCTGTTTAGGAGGAGATGAAACTGAGTGTTTTAAAAGCATACAAATTTCGGATCTATCCTACAGAGGAACAAAAGCAGTTCTTTATCCAAACGTTTGGTTGCGTACGCTTCACCTATAATCAATTGCTAAAAGCAAAGATGGAAGAACTTACTACAAATGCAGAAAAAGAAAAACTAACACCTGCAAAATTAAAAAAAGAGTATCCTTTTTTAAAAGAGACCGACAGTTTGGCACTGGCCAACGCCCAGCGCAATTTGGAACGGGCTTTTCGCAACTATTTTCAAAAGCGAGCAGGCTTTCCTAAACTGAAGACGAAAAAGAATATTTGGCAATCGTATACGACAAACAATCAACAACATACGATCTACTTGGTCGATGATCAGTTGAAATTGCCTAAATTGAAATCATTCGTTGCAGTCAAGCGTCATCGGCCAATCAATGGTCAGATTAAATCGGCGACGATTTCTGCAAGAAACAATACTGAATTTTATATTTCGATTCTTTGCATCGAAGAAATTCAGCCCTTGCCGAAGAACCAACGAAAGATTGCCTTGGTTTATCATCCAGAAGTGTTGGTAGAGGCCAATGCACAGTTACCCTTTATCAGTACCAATGCCATCAAATCTCAACAAAGGCTGGCCCGTGCAGAACGAAAACTAAATGTGAAAGCAAAAGCTGTCAAACGAAAAAAAATGGTGCTTAGTCATGCTCGTAATTATCAAAAACAAAAAGGAAAAGTTTCTCAGCTATATCGAGCGCATCGTGATCAAAAAAAAGAATACATCGATCAAGTAACCTTTCATCTGGTCAAACAATACGATACGATTTTTTTGGAACGGCTGATCGATGAGACTTGTAGATCTACAGGGAATTTTTCAGTCAGCGACTGGCATCAGTTTATTCGTAAAATCACGTACAAAGCAGAGTGGTACGGCAAAGAAGTCCGATTTATTTCTTTGTCGGCCAAAGAGTGTCAAAAAATGACGCAAATGTTGCGTGTAATCGAAAGTGAAACGAACTGGGAGGAGCGCCAGGGATCGCCTAGGGGATAGAAAAAATCTTTGGATTTTTGTTTCTAGGAATTCTGCTCACTAATTATGATTAACCAGCGAAGAGGCTGTGACGTCAGGCAAAACAAAAAATACCCAAACGATACACAAACCCACAGACGCTGGCTTTATGCTCAGCTGAAAGTGATTCGTCTATCGTTTCGGTTCTTGTTTGCTTGTGTTGCAGCCTCTTTGCACGGCCTACATTTTGTCGCCAAGCACATCAGCATTCAATTCATAGATTTTCGAAGGTCGTCCAATACCGACGGGCTTTTCACCGATTTCCGTGAAATATTGAAGCATGGCTTTTTTGAAATTTGAATGGTCAATCAATTTAAAATCGATCCCCAAAAATTTAGCGAAGACTTTACGTGCTTCAGTGATCGTGAAGCTTTCGCCGAGAACCAGCAGTACTTGTGGTTCGTGTTCCATTTTGTTTGCCACTCGTTCAAATGCTTTCAAAATAATCGCGCTATGGTCAAAAGCCAATGTATCCTTACCGACAGATTGTCCCGAGACTAGGTCCAAGATAATCTCAACATCGCCACTAGATAAAAAGATTTGGTTCGCCTTTCTCTCTAATGAAAACCAGCGGACTTGATTGGCATCATCCCCAGCGCTCAAAGGTTCTTCGCCGATAAAAGCGAGATAACTGACCGTAATGACCCAGCCCCGCGGGTCTCGCCCTGGTGTGCTGAAGGTATGGAGTTGTTCGATGTTTTGCTTTGAGATGGTTACGCCGATCTCTTCTTGCGTCTCGCGAATGACACTTTGACCAGTTGACTCATTCGGATTGACGAAACCACCCGGTAAAGCCCAAGAATTTCGAAAGGGATGCCCTTTTCGCTGAATCAGTGCAATCTTCAGTTCTTCTTCTTCTTTGTTGTAACACATCAAGACCATATCGACTGTCACAGAAGGCTTCTCATATTTTGGCTGGTCCTGACTGCGATACCAAGTTAAAAATTCTGCTTCAGAAGCTTCTTTTTCATAATACTCTTTTTCTGCTGTTTTTGAGGTGAATTCTTTCATTCCTGTCTCCTACTCCTGATATGATGAAATAATAATGATGATGGATTAGTTAAAAAAATAGGGAAAAATCAAATTGATAAAAAAGAGTGCTAAATAGAAGAATGCCGCTTTTTGTGTGTGCTTCATGGCTAAATATCCCCACACAGCGATCCATAGCAGGAACCCATAACGAAGCAATGATGTGATGACCACAAAGAAGCTAGCTAGATTTTGCCCATTGAAATAGCCGTAAAAATACAAATAAAAACTAGAAAAAATCAAATGGATGATCGTTAAAACAGCTAAGATCATGAAGCGCTGTTGTTGTTTTTTCAAGCGAAAAACCCTCTCTTTCAAACGTTCATTCCTATTATAGCAAAAAAACAGCTCATAAACCAAAAGGAGCTGATAGTAAAATTATCTCATCAATTTGGGCAAAAGAAAAAAGGAAAAACTCACAGAAAATTATGGTATACTACCTTAGTATACACT
Source organism: Enterococcus sp. 125944 (assembly GCF_051909435.1). Lineage (NCBI taxonomy): Bacteria > Bacillati > Bacillota > Bacilli > Lactobacillales > Enterococcaceae > Enterococcus > Enterococcus sp. 125944. The sequence goes on from NZ_JBQASY010000012.1 coordinate 20,357, forward strand.
TTACAGGTGAAAAGGAGGACATACGCCCATGGCTGAAAAAGAAACATTTTATATTACGACGCCAATCTATTATCCAAGCGGCAAATTGCATATCGGAAATTCTTATACAACGATAGCTTGCGACGCAGTAGCACGTTATAAACGTCTAATGGGCTTTGATGTGTTTTATTTGACTGGTGTTGATGAACACGGGCAAAAAATCGAAAAAAAAGCGGAAGAACTAGGTGTTGATCCACAAGAATATGTAGATAAAATGGCTGCCGATGTCAAAAAATTGTGGAAAACATTGGACATCAGCTACGATAAATTTATCCGGACAACGGACGACTATCACAAAAAGGCAGTCCAAAAAATCTTTCAACAATTATTGGACCAAGGAGATATTTATCTTGGCGAGTATGAAGGCTGGTACTCTGTCTCTGATGAAGAATACTTCACAGAAACGCAATTGGCAGAAGTTTATCGTGATGAAGAAGGACATGTGATCGGTGGGAAAGCACCAAGCGGCCACGAAGTAGAATTAGTAAAAGAGTCTTCGTACTTCTTCCGCATGAGCAAGTATGCAGATCGTCTGGTGCAATATTATGATGAGCACCCAGAATTTATCCAACCTGAATCCCGTAAGAATGAAATGATCAATAATTTCATCAAGCCAGGTTTAGAAGATTTAGCTGTCTCCAGAACAACTTTCAAGTGGGGGATTCCAGTAACGGCGAGTCCTGAACATGTGGTCTATGTTTGGATCGATGCTTTATCAAACTATATTACAGCACTAGGCTATGGTTCCGATGACGATTCATTGTTCCAAAAATACTGGCCGGCAGATGTTCATATGGTTGGGAAAGAAATCGTTCGTTTCCATACGATCTATTGGCCAATCATGCTGATGGCATTAGATTTGCCATTGCCTAAAAAAATCTTCGGTCATGGTTGGCTGATGATGAAAGACGGCAAAATGTCGAAATCTAAAGGCAATGTCGTTTATCCAGAGATGCTTGTTGAGCGCTATAGCTTGGATGCTTTGCGCTACTACTTGCTGCGGGCAGTGCCTTTTGGCAGTGACGGCGTTTTTACACCAGAAGACTTTGTTTCTCGGGTAAACTATGATCTAGCCAATGACCTGGGTAATCTATTAAACCGCACTATCGCTATGATCAATAAGTATTGTGAAGGAATCGTTCCTAAATATGCCTCAAAAGTAACTCCTTACGATAGTGAGTTGTCGACAACCGCAGCCAACGTCGTAGGTCGCTACCATGAAGCAATGGACAAGATGGAATTCAGTACTGCATTGTCGGAAGTATGGACGTTGATCTCTCGTGCCAACAAATACATCGATGAAACACAACCGTGGGTATTGGCCAAAGATCCTGAGAAAAAAGCAGAATTAGACAGTGTGATGGTCCATCTTGCAGAAAGCTTGCGAATCGTAGCAATCTTGCTGCAACCGATCATGACCGAAACACCGGCAAATATTTTCCATCAGTTAGGCTTAACTTCAGAAGCCATGGACTTGAAAGACTTGCGGTTCGGTGAATTTCCTAGTGATACCAAAGTAGTGGCTAAAGGAACGCCAATCTTCCCTCGTTTGGAATTAGAGACGGAAGTCGCTTACATCCAGAAGAAAATGGCGGAAGGAACGCAAAGCACTGCTGAAACAGTCAAATGGAACCCAGAAGAAACGGTTCTTGCTTCTGAAAAAACAGAGATCAAATACGATGATTTCGACAAGATCGAATTGAAAGTAGCTGAAGTGATCGACTGTCAAAAAGTCAAAGGAGCAGATAAACTGCTTCAATTTCGCTTAGCTGCGGGTGATGATCAAGATCGACAAATCTTGTCAGGAATCGCTGAGTTTTATCCAGAGCCGCAAGATTTGATTGGTAAGAAAGTCGTAATCGTAGCGAATCTGAAACCACGTAAGATGCGGGGGCAAATCAGTCAAGGGATGATCCTTTCCGCGGAAGATACCGAAGGACGATTAAAAATTGTTGAAGCTCCAAAGGGAATGCCTAACGGATCAATCATTGCCTAAGCGAGACAGTATTTAATCATTTCTGTTCTTTTTTCAGAAAATGAAATTGCAACTGAATGAAACATTTTGTATAATGGTCTTTATTGAGATGATCATGAGGGAGTAACTGGCAGCTTATCGTTGCGGCAACATCACCATCCTGAAAGAAATTTCTGGTGTTGCCTTAAATAGTGAGACTCGTGTATGTGTTTTAGTGCATACATGAGTCTATTTTTTTTCATTTCATGTACAATAAAGAAGGAAGAAGAATAAAGGAGGAAAAACATGTCTGAAGAGAATAAAAAAGAGCAACTCTCGCAAGCTTTTTATGCACAAGAAGCTGAGGCTGTTCTGAAAGAGCTGCAAACCGATGCCAACGGTTTGACAAATGACGAAGCCAAAAGTCGTCTGTCACAATATGGCGCCAATGAATTAGAAGAAGGTAAGAAAAAATCGATGGCTCAAAAATTCTTTGAACAATTCAAAGATTTGATGATCATCGTCTTGTTAGCCGCTGCGATCATTTCTGCTGTCGTGTCACATGAAATCGTCGATTCAATCATTATTTTAGCCGTTGTTATTATCAATGCGATCATGGGCGTGGTTCAAGAAGCGAAGGCCGAACAAGCCATCGAAGCGTTGCGGGAAATGTCGACGCCCAATGCCAATGTGTTACGAAATGGGCATACGGTGACGATCAAAAGCGATGAACTGGTTCCCGGAGATATCGTTCTTTTAGAAGCCGGCGATGTGGTACCAGCTGATTTACGCTTATTAGAAGCTAGTTCTCTGAAAATCGAAGAAGCGGCATTAACTGGTGAATCGGTACCCGTAGAAAAAGAATTGACTGTGATCGATGCAACAGATGTTGGGATCGGTGATCGTGTCAATATGGCTTACTCCAACAGTAATGTGACTTATGGACGGGGAAAAGGGGTCGTTGTCAATACAGGGATGGCGACAGAAGTCGGTAAGATCGCTGGTATGTTAGCAAGAGCCGAAGAAACGGAAACGCCGTTGAAACGTAACTTGAATGAACTTGGTAAATTCTTGACGATCGCCATCATCGTGATCGCCGTAATTATGTTCTTTGTTGGTACGATCTTCAATAATACTTCTTGGGTCGACATGTTGCTGACATCAATCTCTCTTGCGGTTGCTGCGATTCCAGAAGGATTGCCAGCGATCGTAACGATCATCTTAGCACTAGGCACGCAAGTCATGGCCAAACGAAACGCTGTTATTCGTAAATTACCGGCAGTAGAAACATTGGGTGCGACAGACATCATCGCATCAGATAAAACAGGTACATTGACACTAAACCAAATGACAGTTGAAAAACTTTATGTCAATGACAAGCAACATGCTGCTTCTGAAGACATTCCATTGGATACAATGGCTCTGAAAGTCATGAACTTCGCGAATGATACTAAGTTCGGTGAGGAAGGCAACTTGATTGGTGATCCTACTGAAACAGCACTTGTTCAATTCGGGATGGATCAAGGCTTCAACGTGAAAGATCAAGTGAGTGCAGAACCTCGTGTAGCGGATCTGCCATTTGATTCGGATCGTAAATTGATGAGTACGATCCATGAACAAGAAGATGGTCGTTACTTAGTTGCAGTGAAAGGCGCGCCAGATGTCTTATTGGGACGTGCGTCAAAAGTCTTGTTGAACGGACAAGAAGTACCAATGACTGAAGAAGAAAAACAAAAAATCTTGTTCAACAATACAGATATGGCCAAACAAGCGCTTCGTGTCTTGGGAATGGCATACAAGTATGTAGATGCAGTACCAGAAAACTTGGAATCAGAAATCGTAGAAAATGATCTAGTCTTTGCTGGTCTTGTAGGGATGATCGACCCTGAACGGGCTGAAGCAGCCGATGCTGTGCGAGTAGCTAAAGAAGCTGGTATTCGTCCAATCATGATCACAGGAGACCACCGAGACACAGCAGAAGCAATCGCTGGACGTCTAGGAATCATCAAGCCTGGTGATGACGCAGCTGTATTGACGGGTGCTGAATTGAACAAAATGAGTGATGAAGAGTTTGCACAAAAAGTGACTCATTACTCGGTTTATGCACGGGTTTCACCTGAACATAAAGTTCGGATCGTGAAAGCATGGCAACATGAAGGCAAAGTCGTCGCTATGACAGGTGATGGTGTCAATGATGCGCCAGCACTGAAACAAGCTGATATCGGTGTTGGTATGGGAATCACTGGGACTGAAGTATCTAAGGGTGCTTCGGATATGGTTCTGGCTGATGACAACTTCGCAACGATCGTTGTTGCTGTTGAAGAAGGACGCAAAGTTTTCTCAAACATCCAAAAAGCAATCCAATATTTGTTAGCGGCTAACTTAGGTGAAGTTTTGACATTGTTCTTAGCTACCTTATGGGGCTGGGATACACTGTTGCCGATCCATCTGTTGTGGATCAACCTTGTAACAGATACTTTCCCTGCAATCGCATTGGGAATGGAGCCAGCTGAAAAAGATTTGATGAAGCATGCCCCTCGTGGCCGGAATTCGAACTTCTTCTCTGGTGGAGTCATGAGCAGTATCATCTATCAAGGGATCTTGGAAGCTGCAACGGTATTGTTCGTCTATTGGTCAGCAATTCAATGGCCGGTACACGATACCTATGATGCAATCCATGCGGATGCATTGACAATGGCGTTTGCTACACTAGGATTGATGCAACTGTTCCATGCCTTTAACGTTAAGTCTGTTTACCAATCATTATTCAAAGTGGGACCTTTCCGTAACAAAACCTTTAACTGGGCAATCTTGCTTTCCTTTGCATTGATGATGGTCATCATTGTTGTTCCTGGATTAAATGACATCTTCCGAGTGGCTCATTTAGATCTCTATCAATGGGGAATCGTTCTAGGTGCATCCTTCGCGATCATCCCGATCGTTGAGATCGTTAAAGCTGTCCAACGTGCAATGGGCAAAAAATAAGCAGTCTCTAAATTTATTCCGCAGGCAGAGTATTCTGACTGCGGTTTTTGTTCACACCAATCGTCGTAAATGAATAATAGGGGCGAATGAACAATCTGCTTTTGCCGACCTTTTCATTTTTGGCAATAAACGGTAAAATAAAAGATAGCTAAGAAGAAAGTAGGGGAATGAATCGTGCGACCGAATTTAGGTTTTTATGTACAAACAATCAATGATCTAGTGAAAGAGACAGAGAAAATCGGGGAAACCATGAATCCGAATTATGAAGAGATTCGTCAGGCTCTCGATAAAAAAAAGGAATCTGAACTATCACCAGAGCGTCTGGAAACAATCGAAGCGTCCTTTAAAAAAGGAACGGACAAATATCGTTTGATGCTGGAACAGATCTCTAAATTACGCCCGCCTGCAACGGTCATGGGGATTCACAAAAAATTTGAACGAGCATATACGAAGTATGTTGCTGGCTGTGAAGAAATGATTCTAAGTATTGCTGATGGGGTCGATCGGGAAGCTTTCGATGCGTCAGAGAAAAAACAAGACGAAGCCACTGATGAAATCTCTTTTGCAATTCAGCGGATGACAGCTCTCTTGTTAAAAAAATGATAAAGTTCGTTTCTTAAACGAGAGTTATTTAATTTAAATGTTATGTTATTCTTATGTAAAATGATGATGGTGGATGTATAATGAATTAACAACCAACAACCTTTTTATTTTTCATTTTACTCCTTTTGCCATCAGGACTAACCAACTTGATGGTTTTTTTATTTTTATAAATGTTTTTTTACTCAAAATAATAAAATGACTGCAAAAGACATTGTGAATAAATTTACCTAACAGTTTGTTAGTATCGTTTCACTGCTAATCTAAAAACAAGTATCGCCAATTGCGGTTTTTCGCGGTAGATGCTATACTGAAAACAACTTATAAACGAAATGAGGGATCCTCCATTGAAAAACTAACCAATTTGTTGGAAGCTGCATAGAATCATGTTCTCTAGGGAGCAGTGTGCAGATTTTCAGGATTGGTGTGTTTTTCTGGAGGGTCTTTTTGTGTACTTTTCTGGAACCTGACCTGAAAATAGGCGCGGTTTTTGTCTAGAGATAGACAGGAGGTACAAAAATGTCAAATATAAAAATAGAACAATTAAGTTTTGGCTTCGATACTCAGAATCATCTGCTGTTCGATCAAGCTGATTTGGTGATCGATACCCAGTGGAAATTAGGTTTGATCGGTCGAAATGGTCGGGGGAAAACTACTTTACTCAAATTACTGCAAGACCAATTGCCTTATAGCGGGACTATCACCCATCAGCAAGCATTCGTTTACTTTCCTCAACCAGTGGCAGATCCGCAACAACTAACCTATGATACATTACAAGATCTGTGTGAATTTGAGCAATGGCAGATCGAGCGAGAGTTAAATTTGCTTCAGTTGGATCCAGATGTCCTCTGGCGTCCATTTGAGACATTGTCTGGTGGGGAACAAACCAAAGTTTTACTTGCACTACTGTTCATCGATGAGGAACACTTTCCGTTGATCGATGAACCCACCAATCATTTAGACATTACAGCTCGTGCTCATGTAGCTGCTTATCTAAAACGGAAAAAAGGCTTTATCGTCGTCAGCCATGATCGACACTTTGTTGACGAAGTGGTGGATCACATTTTATCGATTGAAAAAAGCCGACTAGTGATTTATCAGGGGAACTTTTCTGTTTACGAAGAACAAAAGCAACGGCAAGATCAGTTTGAACAGGAGCAAAATGTTAAACTGAAAAAAGAGATCGGCCGTTTAAAGCAAACGGCTGCCGAAAAAGCAGAATGGTCACGAGGACGGGAACGAGATAAACTGGGATCACCAACAAAAAAAGGCAGTGGAGCAGTCTATGACACAGGGGCGATTGGTGCTCGGGCAGCCAGAACGATGAAACGATCCAAAGCAATCGTCAAGCGGATGGAAGATCAAGCACAAGTCAAAGAACAGTTGTTGAAAGACATCGAATATATCGATCCCCTTTCTATGAATGTTAAAGCCACGCATCACAAAGTTTTGCTGCGAGTGGAAAATTTGCAATTGACGTATGAGCAACCGTTGTTTGATCCGTTGAATTTTACCATCGAAGCTGGTGACCGGATTGGTATTTTGGGTGCAAATGGTTCTGGCAAATCGAGTTTGGTGGCTGGCCTATTAGGTCATTTTACTGGAACTGTCACCGGCTCTGTTTGGATGCCGCAACACTTGTCCATCAGTCGTGTTCGCCAAAATTACGAGGATAATCGAGGCACCTTGACTGAGTTTGCTGAATTCCACCGATTGGATTATCAAGAATTGTTGAATAATCTGAAGAAATTGGGCGTGGAGCGAAATGTCTTTCAGACCCGAATCGAAGATATGAGTATGGGGCAGCGTAAGCGTGTGGAATTGGCAAAATCGTTGGCAACCCCTGCTGAGCTGTTTATCTGGGATGAACCCTTGAATTATCTGGATGTCTTTAATCAGAATCAGTTAGCTGAAGTGATCCAACTTGTCCAACCGACGATGTTGATCATTGAACATGATCGCCATTTTCTGGATCAAGTGACTACACAACAATTTTTGCTTGGACATACAGATCTAGCGCGTCCATAAATCGAACCGGGATAGGATTTTTTTAAATCTTATCCCGATTTTGTTATTTTAAAGTGGTAGGTTTTTGAGAAAGATACCCTATTTTGATCGTTAGTCTGTTTTTTTGATTTGAGTGGTCTAGATAAAAAATAATAAATGGGGTGCCTGTTTTTTCTTTTTTTATTTATTTTAGCTGGATTTTTTATTTATTTTGCAAGAAAAAAAGCCTTACTGTGCAATATTCTGTCGTTCAACAATCTCATTTTTTTCTCATCGTTCTGCTAGTTAATTAAAATTTCTATCATAATTACCAAAGGGTTTTACAAAAGATTTACAATAACAGTACCGAATAAAAATATTCATTTGTTATCATAAAAATCGAATTTCTTTGAGCGTTTGACAACAGCCTGTAAGAATTCAGCTGTTTTTGTGTTCCTATCTTGCTGGTCGAACAAAAGCGGCAAAGAGAAAAATAATGGAGGTTCTTTTTTTGATAGAAGTAGTTGGGTTGAAGAAGGTCTTTGACAACAAGTTTGAAGCTTTGAAAGCGGTGGATTTTACGATCGAGAAGGGCGATCTTGTTTGTTTACTTGGGCCTAGTGGCTGTGGGAAGTCAACGATTTTGAATTTGATCGCTGGATTGTTGAGTCCGACAGATGGGGATATCCGCTTTAACGGAAATTCCGTGGTGAAAACGGAGCCAAAGGATCGCAATATCGGCTTTGTCTTTCAAAATTATGCCTTGTATCCTCATATGACCGTTTTAGAAAATGTCATGTTTCCACTGACTGTTGGTGATAAAAAAATCAAGAAAAACGAAGCGCAGCAAATTGCTGAAAAATATATGCAGCTGACCAATATTGAAGAATTGAAGGATAAAAAACCTGGTACATTGTCTGGTGGGCAGCAACAGCGGGTTGCCATCACTCGTGCGTTAGTCCAAAATCCTGAAGTACTATTGCTGGATGAACCATTGAGTAATTTAGATGCGCGTTTGCGTTTAAAGATTCGCGAGGAGATTCGTCGCCTAGTCAAAGAAGTTGGGATCACGACGATTTTTGTGACTCATGACCAAGAAGAAGCGTTGTCTATCAGTGACAAAATCATTTTGATGAATGAAGGCGTGATCCAGCAAAATGATGATCCGCAAAATCTTTATTTAGAACCCAATAATTTATTCGTTGCAAAGTTTATCGGAAACCCAATTATCAATATCTTGCCAGTAGAAGTGACAGATGGTGTCATGCATCATCCAGAATTCACGATCCCTACAGAGCGCTTCGTGGATATCCGCTTCAAGAAACCGTTGACAGATGGTCATTATACTTTAGGGATCCGTCCAGAAGATGTGTTAACGACGACCCAAACACCATTATTCAATACCGAGATAAAAAGTGTTGAACTAATTGGTCGTGAACGGATCTTGAACTTTGATCTGGCTGACATCCACGTTAAATCGATCGTTAGCATCGAAGAAATCATTGAAGAAGGAGCACACTTAGCTTTTGACTTCAATTACAAAAAAGCGTTCATCTTTGATGAAAAAGGGGAGCGAGTTTATTGATGTTCAAGAAAAATTATAATCCCGAAAATCAACCCAAAGCTTGGCTGTTCTTATTGCCCTCACTAGTCATTATTTTGCTCTTTAGTGTGTATCCATTATTTCGTTCATTGTTTATGAGTTTTCAAAAAGGATCATTGATCAATCAGCGATATGCCGGATTAGAAAACTACCAAAAAGTGCTGACGGATCCAGTGTTTTTCAAGGCGCTAAAGAATACAGCTTGGTTTGCATTCGCCGTGGTTCCTATTGCATTAGTGATTTCACTAGCGATCGCTTGGATCATCTTTGAAAAGGTGAAACATAAGAGCTTTTTTGAGACGATCTTCTTTATGCCGTATGTCACCAGTACCATCGCCATTGGGATCGTGTTTCGCTATTTCTTTAATGGGTCTTATGGGATCATCAACTACTTGCTGGGCTTAGTGGGGATTCCCGCCGTCAATTGGCTGGATAATGTCAATATGAGTATGCCGACACTGATCATTTTTGGGATTTGGAGCAGTTTGGCCTTCAATATTATTATTCTCTTAGCAGGGATGCGTAACATTGACAAAGAACATTATAAGATCGCAAAAATGTTTGGCGCCAATAACTGGGAGATTTTTCGCAAGATTACTTTTCCGCAGTTGATTCCGACATTTGCCTTCTTGTTGACCGTTAATATCATCAGTGCCTTTAAAGTCTATACACAAGTCTATGCCTTGTTTGGTGGTCAACCCGGTATCGCCAAAAGCGCAACCACAGCTGTCTATTATATTTATGACAAATTCCATATTGCGGGCCGTCCTGGGATCGCAATGGCTGCGACTGTGATTCTCTTTGTTATTATTTTGGCGGTGACCTTTATCCAAAATAAAATTTTAAAGAAAGTAGGGGAATAAGATGAAAAAAGTCGTAACCCTCATCTCTCTGATTTTTTTGGCGCTCTTAGCGATCATCACGATTTTTCCGTTTATTTATATGATTCTCGCGGGACTGATGACTTATAGTGAGGCCACCAGTATTCCGCCTACGATTTTGCCGGAGTCCTTTCAATGGAGCAACTATGCCGAAGTCTTTACCAAAGCACCATTTCTCCGTTACTTTCTGAATACAGTCTTTGTTTCAGCAGTCACGACTATCGCCACATTGATTACTGCTATTCTGGCAGCTTTTGCATTGACTAGTTTGGAATTCAAATTCAAAGGGCTTGTGATTGCTCTAATGATTTCCTTATTGATGGTTCCTTATGAATCAATCATCTTTACCAACTACAACACGATTGCTCAAATGGGGTTGTTGAATACTTACAGTGCGTTGATTATTCCCTTTCTGACGAGTATCTTTTATATTTATTACCTGAATGGCTATTTGAAAAGCATTTCGAATACCTTTTATAAAGCAGCAAAAATCGATGGTGCAAGCGATATGGCTTACATACGGCGGATATTGATCCCAATGTCTAAACCGGCACTAGTGACTGTTGGCATCTTGACCTTTATCTCGAGCTGGAATTCTTTCTTGTGGCCATTGTTAGTCACGAATGAAAAAAAATATCGGTTGTTGAACAATGGGCTAGCGGCCTTCACATCAGAAAGCGGTAGCGATGTTCATTTGCAGATGGCAGCTGCGACATTGACTGTCATTCCGATTTTGATCATTTATTTGATTTTTAGAAAAGAGATTATTAAAGGAGTGGCAAAAGATGGCATCAAAGGCTAAAACAACAGTTACATTTCACAGTGGTATTCTCACGATCGGCGGCACCGTCATCGAAGTGGCATACAAAGATGCCCATATTTTCTTCGATTTTGGTTCGGAGTATCACCCAGAGCAGCCATTACCCGACGAAGCATTACAGACCTTAGTGGATCATCGCTGGGTCCCGCAATTGCGCAATGTCTATGATCCTCGTCTGTCTTATACGTATCATGGATCAGAACAAAAGGACTATCAAGAAACAGCTGTTTTTCTATCTCATGCCCATCTTGATCATTCAAAGATGGTCAATTATTTGGACCCTGCAATCCCTTTGTATACCTTGAAAGAAACCAAAGCGATCCTAAAAGCATTGAATCGCACCGGTGATTTTTTGATTCCTACTCCTCATGAAGCCCCTGCCTTTGTGCGGGAAATGATTGGCTTGGAACCCCACGATGTGATCAAAGTTGGTGAGATCGAAGTAGAGATCGTTCCTGTGGACCACGACGCCTATGGTGCCGCGGCATTGCTGATTCGAACACCGGATCACTTTATTGCCTATACGGGCGATTTGCGGTTGCATGGCTATCATCCAGAGCGGACAAAAGAATTTTGTCAGTTAGCCAAACACACGGATCTATTGATGATGGAAGGAGTCAGTATCAGTTTTCCTGAAAGAGAAAGCGATCCAGATACTATCGAAGTAGCCAGTGAGAAAGAATTGGTAGCGGCTTTTGTCGAGTTGGTCGAAAAAAATCCACAACGGCAAATCACTTTCAACGGCTATCCTGCCAATGTAGAGCGTTTTTTAGCTTTGGTGGATGCTTGTCCTCGAACGATCGTCCTTGAAGCACACCAAGCAGCATTACTGAAAGAAATCTTTGACAGAGAAGTTCCCTATTACACGGTTGAAGGCGGAGCTTCCTTAGCAGAGTTAGATCCTGCGCTAGAAATTGATTATCGTTCTTTATGTGTCGACACTGGCCAGTATGTCTGGCAAGCAGTTGACCATTTTGAAAATTTACAACCAGGCAGTCTGTATATCCATAGCGATGCACAACCTTTGGGGGCTTTTGATCCTGCCTATGAAGAGTTTCTCGCTTTGTTAGCAAAGCTGGAAATTGAGTTTGTACGGCTGCCGGTTTCGGGACACGCAGTTCCTGAGGATCTTGATCAGATTATTGCGTGGATCGAACCAAAAAGATTGGTTCCAATCCATACCTTGAAACCAGAGAAACTGGTGAATCCGTATGGCGAAAGAATATTGCCAGAACGTGGCGAGAAAATAGAACTATAAAAGGATAGAGGAGAGTAAAGAATGAAATCAAAAAAACTAGCATTTGCAGCAGTGGCTGCGGCAACTTTAGTGTTAGGGGCATGCGGCAACAATGGCTCAAATGACAGTGCAAAAGGCAGCGATGAGATCGTTACAGAGGTTCCGAAAGATACTACTGTCACATTCTGGCATGCAATGAATGGTGCACAAGAAGAAGCACTGACGAAACTGACAGATGAGTTTATGGAAGCAAACCCAAATGTGAAAGTAGAACTGCAAAATCAATCTCAGTACTCCGATCTGCAGGCGAAAATCAATTCGACACTACCTTCACCAAAAGATTTGCCAACCATCACACAAGCGTATCCAGGTTGGCTTTGGAATGCAGCTCAAGATGAAATGCTTGTTGATTTAGGCGAGTATATCGATAATGATACGATTGGTTGGGGTGACCAAGAAGAAATTCGCTCTTCATTATTAGAAGGTGCACAAATTGATGGTGTCCAATATGGTATTCCTTTCAACAAATCAACGGAAATGTTATTCTACAATGCAGATCTTTTAAAAGAATATGGTGTAGAAGTACCGACAACATTAGATGAGTTAAAAGAAGCTTCAAAAACAATTTACGAAAAATCAAATGGCAGCGTTGTTGGTGCTGGCTTTGATTCATTGAATAACTACTATGCTATTGGCATGAAAAACAAAGGTGTTGATTTTAACAAGGATTTACAGCTAGACAGCGATGAATCGAAAAAAGTCATCAATTATTATGCGGAAGGTGTGAAAGACGGCTACTTCCGTATTGCTGGATCCGATCAATATCTTTCAGGACCATTCGCAAACGAACAAGTTGCGATGTTCATCGGCTCGATTGCTGGAGAAGGATATGTCAAAAAAGACACCGAAGGCAAATTTGAATATGGTGTCTCTGCCCGCCCAGAAAAAATCAATCTACAACAAGGAACAGACTTATATATGTTCACAAGTGCATCTCCAGAGGAACGTACCGCTGCTTTTGAATACATGAAGTTTTTGACTTCTCCTGAGTCACAATTAGAATGGGCAGTTTCAACAGGATACATGCCAGTTGTTCAATCTGTTTTAGATAGTGATGAATACAAGAACAATCCAGATACGAAAGTTGCTTCTGAGTTAAGTGAAGCAACAAAAGAACTTTTCTCGATCCCAGTAATTGAAAATGCAGACTCAGCTTACAATGAAGTTCGTTCCATCATGGAGAATATTTTGTCGAATACTGACAAAGATACCGATAAATTGATTAAAGATTCCATTCCACAACTTGAGGATGTTTGGAATCAATAGTTCTGCTCGTAAAAGGGCCAGACAATGACCCTATCAACCCGAAAGAGACCGTCAGATATCCCTGCGGTCTCTTTTACATAAATGTTAGAGGAGTAATGAGAAAATGCAAATCACCTTTCTTGAAACCAGCGACATGCACGGCTATGTCTACCCAACTAATTTCGCCGACGACCACGATCTGGCTATTGGGGCAGCGAAAGTCGCAACGAAACTAAAGCAGTTAAAAGCCGAAGCTGATGGTCCTGTTGTAATGATCGAAAATGGCGATTTTATCCAAGGATCCCCACTGAGTTATTATATTGCCAAAAGCCAGCATCCGGTAGCAGAATTGACCAAAGTGATCAATCACATGGCATACGATGTCCATGTTTTAGGAAACCATGAATTTAATTATGGATTAACGTATCTTCAAGAGGCAATCGCTAGTTATCAGTCCCCTGTTTTAGCAGCGAACATCTTAAATGAAGAGGGACAGCCCTATTTCGGCAAAGCCTATACGATCCTTGAAAAAGATGGGATTAAGATTGCGGTGTTGGGATTGGTGACCCAGTATATTCCTCATTGGGAACAACCAGCTACCATCAAGGGGATGCGGTTCGAAAGCATTATCCAAACGGCAAAAAAATATGTGCCTGAGCTAAGAAAACAAGCAGATCTTGTCATCGTCAGCTATCATGGCGGTTTTGAGAAAGATTTGGTAACCGGTGAAGCCACCGAATTGTTGACCGGAGAGAATGAAGGCTATGAGTTACTGCAAGAGGTGCCGGGGATTGACGCTTTCTTTACTGGACACCAACATCGGGAAATCGCCGCCATTGTCAATGGGGTCCCTGTGGTCCAGCCAGGTTATCGGGGCAGCCAAATCGGCCGAATCCAATTAACAATAGAGAAAAAAGAGGGTCAAACAGTGATTACGGATCAACAAGCGACATTGCATTCAGTGGCAGAAGTTTCAGCCGATGAAGCAATTTTGGCAATGATCGAACCAATTGAGACGGAATTGGAAAGCTGGTTGGATCAGCCGCTAGGGAAAGTGAACGGGGATATGCGAATTACTGATCCGATGCAGGCACGGATCGTGGAACATCCATACGTGGAATTTATCAATCGCGTTCAGATGGCTGCCAGCGGAGCGGAAATATCTGGGACAGCGCTCTTCAATAATGAAGGAAAAGGCTTCGGTACAACGATCACGATGCGGGATGTCATCACGAATTATATTTATCCTAATACATTGGCTGTCGTAAAAGTGACCGGAGCAGAGTTGCGTCTTGCGTTGGAACAGACAGCGAATTACTTAGCCGTCGAAGCAGGGAAAATCGTCTTTAATCCAGCCTTTATCGAGCCGAAACCGCAATACTACAATTATGATATGTACGAAGGAATCGACTATACGATTGATATGAACCAGCCAGTTGGCAAACGAATCACACGCTTGTTGTTCCATAATGAGCCTATCACGCCGGAACAGGAGCTGGAAGTTGTCGTAAATCAATACCGAGCGGTAGGCGGTGGGAATTACGCGATGTTTACAGCCGACAAAATTGTACGGGAGATCCAAGTGGATATGACTGAATTGATTGCTGATTATTTGAAACAACACCCAGTACTAGAAGCTGAGACGAATCAGAATTTCAAAATCGTGTACTAAAAAGCCAAAAAGGGCTGTGACATAAGTCATGCAACAAACGAACGATTCCGAGGAGAATGAGACTGTGCTTGCGCTTCAGCAAGTTTCCATCACCAATGTACGATGGATGACACCCAGTTATCCTCGGATCGTCTTGTCTAGTTGCTACTTATGACACAGACCCTTTCTATGTTCTTGTAAAAGAAAATCAGATTAGTTTTCTACATTGCGGACATATTCATCGAAGTAGCGAATCAAATCGGCTTTTACCTGCTGATAGTCTTCTTCGCTATAGTTTTTTTCCTCTAATTTTGCTTGGAAAAAAGGAAGTTCTAACTCTTCTTTTAAGCGCTCAAGCACTTCTTCTTGGTTCATGAGATCACCTTTTCGTCTATTTGGTACCATCATAACAAATTGAATGCGGCTGTCAATGCTTCATACATTTCTTTCATTTTTTCCAAACGACTTTTAAGAGAAACAAAGTCATCGTCATCATGGAAAAGGACTTGTTTCAATTCAAAATAGTAAATCTCAAAAGCATCAAAGAAGCCAGTAACTTCGGATGTTTGCAATTCTTTAAAGGTATCACAACGAATATAGGCTTTTTCTGCAATGGCATAGGTTTCAGCCGTAGTCAATAAGACGAGGGCTTCATTGTAACGACGGCTAGTGACCAATTCATAAGTTGACTGGCACTTATTATAAATATTTGAAAAATCTTTCAGTAAAAGCTCGATGGGTGTTTTATCAAACATGGGGGAGTCCTCCTGATCGTTTTATTTTTCAAATAAGACACAAACACATTCAGGCGCGTAAACGTCTTTTTGAATAGTAGTGAGTTCACCAGTTTCGGCGTTGCGACGGTACAAAGTCAAGTTGTCGGAATTTTGATTGGCACAAACTAAGAATTTGTTGGTTGGGTCCAAGTCAAAGTCTCGCGGGAAGTCACCTTCTGTTGATCGACGTTGAATGAAATTCAAGCCAGCGCCATCTTCAGTTACTTCAAAGACAACGAGAGAGTTGTGTCCACGATTGGATGAATAAACGAAACGTCCATCTTTTGATACTCGGACAGCAGCCCCACTATTAAAGTCGGTGAAATCTTCTGGTAAAGTCGGTACTTTTTGGATTTCTTCAAAGCTGCCATCAGCTTCATTGTAGCGTAAAACAGTCAAAGAGCTGTCTAGTTCTCCTACCAGATAAGCATATTGGTGGTTAGGATGGAACACTAAATGACGAGGGCCTGTTCCGGCAGCTGCAACATAAACAGCCGCTTCTGTTAATTTTCCTTCAGCAGAAACGTCATACGTATACACACGGTCTGTTCCAAGATCACATACAGCTAAGCGTTGATCCGGCGTTAAGTCTGTGTAGTGTACATGAGGGTTGTCTTGATTTTCGTGAGGACCAACAGGTTCATCATGATAGATGTGATCAGTGGCTTCAATACTGCCGTCCGCCAATATTTTGTAGACGTTTACTTCACCTTTATGATAATTAGCACCATAAACAAGTTGACGAGGTTCATCTACTGCTACATAACACAATGGTGCGCCTTCTTCGGTCACAGTATTCAACAACTCAAATGCAGGCGTATAAGCACCACAACCGCCTGCGCCATCAACTTCGGTCACAGTATATACTCTTTCTTTTTTACTGCGGGCAAGATACGTTGGGCTCTTTTCTTCCGCACGCAAGGTCAAGTCGACCAATTGTTCTTTTTCTGTATCTAAAGTGATCGAATAGATCCCTTTACTTTCGCGACGCGTATAAGTGCCTAGGTAGATCGTTTGCAACATAAAAAAAGCCTCCTAATAGTTTGATTTCTTATTAATTCTACCATAGAATGCGGAAATGGGCGGATAGAAAAACTTCTTATGTTATAATAAAAAAAGAACATAAAGGGGAGGTTGTTGTATGAAACAAGGAACAATCAAAGCGATTGGGCCACAAGCGATCGATCAAAAAGAAAAAATGCTGATTTTTTTCGGCGACCAAGCAACAGAGATCTTAAGGGAGTATTCAGTGATCCAATCGATTCCAGATTCTCAAGATTTGGTCGTAGAAAACGGCGATACACTTATTTTTGGGGATCAGTCGTACACCGTGACACATGTCGGTCCTATCGCAAATCAAATTTTGCAAACGATCCAGCATGTGACATTTATCTTCGATGAAGTACCCGAAGAGCAACTGACCAGCGCTATCTATTTAGAACCTTTCAATTTGCCGACCCTTGAAGTTGGTATGAAAGTTATCTACAAGTAGGAGGCGGGGAAATGAAGGAAACAGAGAAGCGCCCTTTGTCCTGGTTTTGGAAGTGGTTTTTAAATAATCAAGCAGTCACGAGTCTATTAGTGGTTCTACTCGTCTTATTGATCTTGTTTATGTTTACGAAAGTATCCTATCTATTTGAGCCAATTTGGCAATTTCTGGCGATTGTTGGATTGCCAATCATTTTGGCGGGGATTTTGTATTACTTGATGAATCCTGCGGTTGATTATCTGGAACGAAAGGGAATCAAACGCATCTATAGTATTTTCGGTCTTTTTATTTTGGTCATCGGATTGATCGTCTGGGGCGTTGTGGTGATTGTGCCGAAGATCCAAGAACAGTCCATGAGTTTCGTTGAGAATTTGCCCGGATATTTGGATATCATTGAAAATAAAGTCAATGAGATTTTGTCCGATCCGATTTTCTCACAAGTTCAAGATCAATTGGAAGCATCTAATGAGAAGTTGATTGCATCAATGACCGACATCATTCAAAACTTATCACGGAGCACGATTCAAAATATCGGCAGCTTTTTTGGGGCCGTTGCAACGGTGGTATTGGCTGTCATAACGATGCCCTTTATTCTCTTTTATCTTTTAAAAGATGGACGACAGTTAGCACCTTATTTCGTGAAATTTTTGCCGACAAAAATGCGTAAACAATCATTGACGGTTTTAAAAGAGATGAATGATCAAGTTTCTTCTTATATTCGCGGGCAACTAACAGTCGCATTTGCAGTAGCCATCATGTTTATGGTCGGTTTTAGTTTGATCGGCCTAGATTATGCCATCACATTAGGGATCGCAGCTGGCTTTTTGAACTTGATTCCATACCTAGGCTCTTTTCTAGCGATGGTTCCGGCGGTCTTTTTGGGTATCGTCGGTGGTCCTGTCCTGTTGGTGAAAGTCCTGGTCGTCTTTGTGATCGAACAGACTATTGAAGGGCGATTGATCTCACCACTCGTTTTAGGAAACGAGTTGTCGATCCATCCCGTGACGATTTTATTAGTATTGCTGACTTCGGGTAAACTCTTCGGACTTGTCGGCGTGATTCTGGGGATCCCGGTATATGCTGCGGCAAAAGTGATCATTACCCATATTTTTGAATGGTATACGACCGTATCGAGTTTGTATGAAGAAGAAACGGAAAGCGATGTTCAGCAAGAATAGTTCGAAGAAAATTTTTTGACGAAAGATCTTTGTGAAAATCACACTGACTCACACATTTTTCTAGTTTTTTATCGGAGTATAAAAAAGCTGAATTTAGAAGGCTGGAGCGAATTGCTTCAGCCTTTTTGTTATGTGCGATTTTTGACACATAGTTGCAAGAAAAACATATAGCTTCTGTTTCTAGAGAATGCTTATACTGAAAGCACATACAAGCAAAGGAGCGTTGGAATGAAGATTCTTGCAGTAGATATCGGAGGGACAATGATCAAGACGGGGTTGTTGAATAGTCACGGAGAAAGAATACAATTAGGAAGCTTTCCGATGAATAAAGACTATTCAACTGTGATCGACCGATTGATTTCACATATTGATAATGACTATCCAAAAGACTTTTCCGGAATTGCTATTAGTACGACAGGATTAGTAGATCCAGTGACACAACAGATTGGGATGGATTCACCGCTTTATGAGGGATTTGGTAATCGCATGGTTTCTTTTTTAACGGACTATTATCAAAAACCCGTCATCGCGGAGAATGATGGCAATTGCGCGCTTTTAGCAGAAAAATGGCTGGGAAGAGGAAGAGGCGCTAGCAGTTTTGCTGTCATTGTTTTAGGTACCTCTGTGGGAGGCGGATTGATGGTCGATAACCAGTTGATTCGTGGCAAACACTTTTTAGCTGGCGAGTTTGGTTATATGCTGTTTCCTGAAGTCGAAAAGAAAGATTGGGAAATTTGGAGTATTGCCGGTGCAACAAGAACATTGGTAGAACAAGTTGCAGCCGAAAAAAAAGCCCCCTCGATTGATGGGTATAAAGTTGTTGCTTACTACCAGCAAAACGATCCGGCAGTGACGATTTGGGTGGATCGCTTTATTGAAAAGCTAGCCGTGGCCTGCTACAACCTACAATACATTCTTGATCCAGAAATTGTTTTGATTGGAGGCGGAATCAGTGAAAGCGACTTTTTACTGCCGCTATTAGAAAAGAAGATTCAGCAGATTGCAGCGCAGATTCCTAGTACAGTTCGATTGCCAAATGTTGCCTGTTGCCAGTTTGGGAATGAGTCCAATTTAATTGGTGCTTGCTACAATTGGTTACTGCAAACTTTTGAAATGAAAACTAGCTAAAACAGTTGCAATTCTAAGATAAAAATGTAATAAAAAAATAGTCTCTATTTTTTTATTATGTAAGCGTTTAAATTGCAGCGAATGAAACAAGGGTCAGGTGATAAAAGTGAAAAAGTTTTACGATCAAAACGGGCAAAACACGTTCAGAGGAATCGCGCGCTCAATCAGTTCCTACTTGCTGGTATTCCTGATCCCCTTTTTAACGGTCTCGTGGATTTGGTATGCGACTTCTGTCAAAAGTATCAATGAACAGGTTGCATTAACGGCAAAGAATCAGTTGATTCAATTGAAATACTCCTTAGAGAACAACTTCCTTCAATTGAACTACCTGACCCAGAAAATGACGGATGACCATCAACTCTCATTAAATTTTTTGACCCATCCCTATTATTCAAAGGAAGGCAAAGCAAGCCTGCAAACCTACAAGATCACGAATGAGTTTGTCGAAGAAGTTTATTTATACTATAAAGAAGAACCGGAGAACTTTTTTTCTTCGATTGGCAAATTATCCGTCGAAGGTTTCTTAGAAAAAGTAATCCCAGATAATGATATGCAGCAAGGACAGCTGATCGATCAGCTAGAGAAAGCTTATCCAACGTTGCTGACTATCGAAGGGGCATCATTGGCACGGCATCATTCCCGATTCTTCTACATTGTGCCGTTACAAAATGATGAACTGACTGTCTATGGAGCAGCTATTTATGAGATCAAAGAAGCTAGCTTAGCAAAAATGCTGGACTTGACCAATAGTGATGGTGCGAGTACGAATTATTTGATCAATGATGAGTTTCAGATTTTAGCTAGCACAAATCATAACGATTTGACAGTTTTTTTGAATGATCCCCAAGAAATGGCTCAGATCACCACTCAGGACACCTTTCAGTTTAATCAGCAAAAGTACCTCGTTCAATCAATTCCCAATGAGGAACTGCATATCTCAGTGGTATCGGTGACCAATCCATCACAAGCATTATCGCTGGTCAATCGCGTTCAAGAACATTTCATTCTTATTTTTATGTGTATTCTATTCGTGGGGATCATTGCTGTTACATTAATGGGGATCAGAAATTATCGACCGATCCGCAAAATCGAACATTTGGTTCGAGAATTCCATAAAGATATGGAGATGTCGGTCAATTCGATGAATGATGTTCATAATACATTGGCTGCTGTTTTAGAAGAACAGCAGGAACTGCATAAAGAAATCCAGATGCAGACGCCGCATGCTCGAGAACAAGTTCTTAGAAAGCTGATGAGCGGTCGTCTGCGTTCGGAACAAGAAGTTGCAAGGCTGATCGAAGCCGTTCATATTCATTTTCCTGCGGACAATTATTTTGTCATCACGATCGATACCAAAACCGTGGCTTCAAAATATAAAGCCGGCGAGAGCTGTTTTCTGATTGACTATATTGAAGAAATCAGCAGCCAAGGGTACACAGCCTACGCCACCGAGATCCTTTCCACTGAAGTGATCGCATTGACTGTGGGATTTGATCACAGATACCAACAGGAAGAGATCGTTCAAGAAGTCGCGGCAAAAATAGCAGCTGCGATTGGACTGCTTCCAGCAATTGGGGTGGGAACCATCGTTAATGAATTGACGGCTATCAATGAATCTTATATTGAAGGATTAGCTGCATTGGATTATCATGTCAGTAACAACCAGCAAATCATTTATTACCTTGAAATTTCCGCAGAAGAACAACGCTCGGCGATCCAGTATCCCGACAGTCAAAAATTAAAACTGATCCAAGCATTGAATCAAGGAAATAGCGATATCGCAATTGAAACGGTGCATTGGTTAATCAAAGACGGGTTAAGTAAACAACGATCTCAGCCGGTCCAAAAGATGTATGGCTATTATTTATTGAATACGGTTGCACAAACTGGAGGCGAATTAGTGGGAGAGGAGATTTTGCTATTTGCAGCCGAACATGCAGATTTTACTAATCTGATGCAGCTAGGAACGGTGTTGCAACAATTGGTCCAGCATATTTGCGAAAAAGTGAGGGATCGACCACAAAATCAAGAATCGGAGTTGAATGAAACGATTTTTGCTTATATCAAAGCAAATTTTCAGTCTTCTCAGCTGTCATTGGAATCTATTGCGGAAGAATTTAAAGTATCTGTCTCTTATATTAGTCGATTTGTGAAAAAAGAAAGTGGCAAAACATTTTCTAAGTATATCCAAGAACTGCGGTTAGAAAAAATCAAACAAGAATTAGTCGAAACCGATCTACCGATCAAAGAAATCATTCGGGACAACGGTTATTATGATGTCTCGAACTATACGCGTAAGTTTCGAACGATCGTTGGTGTAACACCAGGACAATATCGCAAAATCAACCAAAAACGCTGAAAATGCGAAAAATGAAGGGAAATGTGACAATGAAAGAAATGACTCAAAAAGCGAGAGAACTTTATACTTCTATTGGTGTCTCATTAGAAGAGGAACCAAAAATTAAGATCGAACCTGCACTAACGGCAGATTTTATTCTTGATGAGGAACAAAAAACGATCACTGCGAAAGATCCCCAGCAATTATTTTATGGTCTGACAACCTACTATTTGAATCAAGTGACGAAGAAACAACAAAAAAACAGCTACACCGCCCAAATCAAGGAGCGCTGCCTAATGATCGATATTGGCCGCAAATATTTTTCCTTAAAAGAACTAAAAGCACTCGTTCACAGTATGGCTTTTTTTCAGTTTACCCATTTGCAAGTCCATTTTTCAGAAAATGAAGGATTTCGAATCGAGTCTGAATGTTTTCCGGAGATTGTATCAACCGAATATTTAACAAAAACAGAGATCCGAGAACTAATCACATATGCCAAAGGTTACGGTATCGAGATCATTCCTGATTTTGACTCCCCTGGACATCTCAAGCAAGTCTTAGCCACCCATCCCGAATGGTGTTTACCTAACGCGACTGGTGGGGTCGATGCTAGGGCATTGAACATTCTTGACCAAGAAGCTGTTGCTTTCATCCGAGAGATCTACAAAGAATACGCAGAGCTATTTGTAGACAGCCATTATTTCCATATTGGTGCAGATGAATTTGTTGATTTTGACCGTCTAGAAGAGTTTCCGACTTTAGTTGAAGCTGCCAAAGAAGCATATGGACCAGAAGCAAGTGGGATTGAAGTATTCATTGCGTATGTGAATGATTTGGTGGACTATGTGACTGACTTAGGTTTTGTTGTTCGTGTATGGAATGATGGGTTTTATCGCTTGAATCGAAAGGAACAGCTTTCCTTAACGAAAAACTGTGAGATTTCCTATTGGACACGCTGGAATCAAAATATGGCACCAGTCGCTCTTTATTTTGACAAAGGCTATTCTGTGATCAATCACAATGACAATTTCTTTTATTATGTAGTAGGTGAAGCTGCAGGGTATACGTATCCGACCTATGAAAAAATAAGCGATGAGTTTACATTAACGACTTTTGCCAACGGACAGCAAGTGACCCAAGAACAACTAGCACAAACCCCAGCGATCGCATTAGCGATTTGGGCAGATATCCCAGATGCAAAAGAAGGTGCGGCAGTGATCACAGAAGCTTTTTGGCTGCAAGCTATCATTAGCCTAAAAGTTTATGAAGAAACAGATCCAGGGAAAGAAACCTTTAGCCAACTATTTCAGAAATGGCAGTCGTTGTTGACTAAAGAGCAGTAAAGCGAAACGTTCTCTAGGAAAACGTGACTTGTTTTAAAGTGGACGATAAGAAGAGATTCCTAAGAAGAATACATGGAGAGAATACCTAAAGCGAGTATTTAAAGCAAGTACTTAAATAGTAGACGGCAGTCTAGTGAATCTTCGTCGTGGGTTTGCGAGGAAGATTTACTGTCTGCCGTCTATTTGCTAGAGATATTGTCTAGCGCTTTACGGTATTCTTTGTTCTACTCTTTTCACTTCAATGTAATCTCAAGGACTGGAATGAGAACATTAGGTGGCACTACCGGCAGCGTGACGACTAGATCATTAGGAGCAATGACAGCTTCCGTAGAAGTGATGACTTCATTAGGATCAAAGCCACGATAAAAAATTTCAGAGCCATCATGCAAGAAGCGGATAAAGCGAACTTGATCAGCAATTTCCGGCAAATGAATATGTTTGAAGGGATAGCTATATACATGCAAATAGAGTTTCTTGCCATTTTGAGTATAACGACAATCTTTAGGTACCGGGTATTTACTAGGACCACAATCGATGATAGCTTCTTTATGCAGCCGTATCCATGCACCAATCGCCTGCATTCGTTTGACTGCCCGCGGGTCGATCTCTCCTCGGGGATTAGGACCAATGTTCAATAAAAAATTACCCCCTTTTGAAACCGTATCGATCAACATTTTCACCAACATATCACTTGATTTCCATTCCAACGCATCGCGATCATAGCCCCAAGTCCCGTACATTGTCTGACAGGCTTCCCAAAGAACAGGTAAACCGTCTTTTTCCAGTGGTTTTTCTGGTTGAAATTGTTCAGGGGTGGTAATTCCCCGACCAAGTTCCAAGCGATCATTGATCAGCATATCCGGTTGGAGTGTCCGACAGATTTTTTCCAGTCGCGAACTGTCCCAGTCTTCTGCTCCTTTTCCTTTAGACCAGCCCCAATCACGATGACTGTAAGGAAAGTCGAACCACATATAATCGATCCTGCCATACTGAGTCAATAGTTCGGTCACTTGACCAGCAATGAAATCTTGATAAATAAGCATATCCCGTTGAGAATTGGACTCTCGAGCGGCTAAGTCACTTCTTTGAGGATGCAATCCATCAATCGTAAAATGAGGGTGGTACCAGTCAATCAGCGAATGATAGAGTCCGATTTTGATTCCCACATCACGAAACGCAGGCAATAATTCTGCGAGTAAATCTCGCTTAAAGGGTGTATTGGTGACTTTATAATCGGTCCATTCACTATCCCATAGGGCGAACCCTTCATGATGTTTCGTAGTAAAGACTATATATTGAACACCGCAATCTTTAGCTGTTTGAGCTCAAACAGCAGCATCAAATAAATTGGGATTAAATTGGTCGAAATAAGTTTCTCGATAAGTTTCGGGGGCAATTTCTTCGGTGGTCATAAACCATTCGTGGCGTGCACCAATACTAAATAAGCCAAAATGAATGAACAACCCAAACCGATCATGAATAAACCAGCTAGGATCGGGGTAATGATCAGGCCAATTCTGAAATGTTTTCATAGAGATACTCCTTAATCAATGAATTCGGTGTTTGTCATAACCGTTTCTTTAATCTTCCACTGCCCATTCTCGAGCACAAAGGTATGATGGGCTTGGGTAATATGGTCGCGATAGTCATTCTGTCCTTGGTTCACTGTTTTTTGCTGTGCAGCTACCAGCATGGAGTCTGCTTCTTGTTTGACAACTTCAAAAGACAAGAGTTCATGAGTCAAATCATATTTCGCAAAAAAAGCGTGCATTTCCTTTGCCGTAGATTCTCTTGCAGAAGTAACAAGGGTCGCTGTGTAGCCCTCAACGTCTTTCTGGGTGGCTGCCTGCAGGTTTTGCTTTAGTACGGTCAGACACGCTTGTGCTGCAGAAGAATCTGTAACGGCTCCTGTAACTTGCAAACGCGCTACAGTGGTTTCTGCTGAACGAGAAGTTATCTGTTGATAAAAAAATAGACCGCAAATGAAAAGTAAACCAACGAAAAATAAGGGATAACTCTTTTTTTTCATGCAAATCCTCCTTGTTTTCTGCACTATTTTTTGTACTTTTTTTGTACTTATACATCAGATATCTTGCTGGCACTATAAATGCCATGGAAAAGATTTCTTCCCAAACTGCCGACACTTGAGGGATCATCTACTGGCAACAGTGGCATCTCTAGTTCTGGTAATCTAGTGATGTGACCATCCAAATAGTTCTGCAAACGCCATTGTGCCATCTCGGCACGTTTAGATAGAGCGCCGTAGCGAAGATCGATCACTTCAAACCCAAAGGGGCGGTTCCATTCAAACCACAGATCTCGATGAGATTGATGCAAGTGTTGTAATTCCTGCTGATAGTGCTGAATCATCTCAAGGGCTTTTTGAAGGTTCTCACGTTTTTTTTCATGATAGGCTTCTGAGATCCAGGGACTCAAAGAAGCTTTCAAAGCTAGTACCACCGCTAATTGGTGATAAAAGCGGAACATCCGTTGTGTGTCCTGTGTCCCCGTGACTGCGGCCAATCGTTGGGCCAGTTCCTCATAATGTTGGGTCAATGGCACCTCTCTGAATGTCTTTTCATAAAGGCCATAAAGAATATCTTGATAAAGCAATAATTTACTTGGATTTGATCCAGAAGGATTTTCGGCAGCAACACCGGGAGTTTGGTCAAAAAGATCCAGCAAAAGAAAATCTTCTGCTTGTGATCCATGAAATAGTTTCAAGTGATCTGTGACTATCTCCCGCGATGGCGTGGCATAAAACTGGGCCTCGCTAAATAATTGTAGACCTAACAAGCTGGCAATCATCGGGGTCTCTGCGCCGTCATCTCCCCATAAGGTAGCATAGACTTCAGTGATGCCATTTGCTTTGGCACTTCTTAATGCTTGCTCCATTGTAGCGATGGTTTTGCCATAATTGGGTGCCAGTCCATTCCATGTCCAAATACCGCCAGCAAATACTGTGGGTTGGTTTAGCTTTTTATGTTCAGCAAACAGTCGTTGATATGTTTGAAAATCATGATGATAATAATCCCAGTACACCATGTTGACTGCTGGAATTTGCTGAATGACTTCTGGAGGAATGACGACTGCTGGATCATAGTAATCGCCTGTTGGAGAACCAATCCGAAAGAACATGTCACTCCACATCATGGGTTCTAATTGTAGCTGTTCACAGAGAGTGATGACGTGTTTTAAATGTTTAATCATGATGGCAAAGCGATCTTCTAAACCATTGTGTTCGAGGTAACGGCCTTTTCCTAATTGGTGTGCTTCATCCATACCAATATGGATTTTATTTGTTTTGAAGCAGCTGCGAATGGAACGAAGAGTGGCTTCAAGAAAAATGTAAGTTTTGGGCTCACCAACTAGCAGAATGTCTTCCGTGTCACGTATCTCTTTGGCAAAATGCCACTTTAATGGATTTGTCAAATGAGCGAGTGTTTGGATCGCAGGAACTAATGTAACGCCTAATTGGTCAGCGTAATGGTCCAATTCCCGTAAGTCAGATTGACTGTATCTCCCTCGCAAATGACCAAAATAAGGATATTCAGGAATTTCGTAAGTATCTTCCATATATAGCATGAGACTGTTGAGCCCCATTTTGCTGCTCAACAAAATGAAACGTTTCAACTGAGGTACTGTCAGTACTGCATTTCGAGATAAATCGATCATAGGACCGATTTGGTCAAATTGCGGAGTCTCTTCGTGGACAAAATCGGTATCTGCTTGCATCCATAGAAGGAGCCCTCGAAATAAATGGGCTTTTTCCTGATAGTAAATCGTGGCTTTTTCTGTATTGGAAATGATTTTCAATGATCCTTTTCGGCGGATCAATTCAAGCGGTTTGCCGGTTTCTGATAGTGACAAGCCAAGTTCAGGAGCAACGATTTGAAAAAAAGCGGCGACGTTTTCGTTGGTGACAATCTTTATCTCCATGATTCACTTCTCCTTTAGTAAAAAATCGTCAGTGTTCATTTGTTAGCAACTCTGTTTTTTGGATCGCTTGATAGGCGAACCAACTGATTGGCCAGAGAAGCAAAGGGATGAAGGCAATGAATAACAAAATCGGCAAAAAGGTAGCGGCGAATGTAACCAAAAACACACCTAAGATCATGGCAATCGTTTGTGGCACACTAACGATCATTAAAAGAAACGCATTCCTGAAATAGACCCAAAAAGGAAGATGGTAGCGGACAAAGACCGGCAGCAAATAAAAGCTGATGAGCAAACCGCTGATAAAGAGTACCGTCAATCCGAAATGGAGAAAGGCATTTTGCAAGAATGTACTGGAGATCCGCAGCTCGATCCATAGCAGCAGCAAGATCGCCATTTGCAGCAAACCTAGTTGATTACTACGCCAAAAATTTTTGGCTGTCTGTTGTTTGAACCAATTATAAAGTTCAGCAGGCAGTGGTTTTTTTGCAAATAATTCAAAGAAATAGCGAATAACAGTAGCCGTCGCTGGAAAGAAGCCAAAAATGATTCCCCCCCGTAAGACAAAAAAGAACCACAAAAAATGCAATCGAATCACCATCAGCAAATAGTCACCCAACCGGTAAGATAGATCAAATAACCCTCGTGATTGTTTCATGGACACCCCTCTTTTAACTAATTGATAAAAAGTAGAAAACTACTAGCCAAATAGTAGCAAGAAATGGACCTTTTAGAAAGCGTATTCAAAAAATTACATAGCCGAACCAGCTAATACATACACCTTCCTAAAGCTATCTTTTGAAAACATTCGATTGCGACGAGGAGCGCTAGCCCGCAGGAGCAAGTTTTCTAGATAAAGAGAAAAGTACGACGAGGAGCGCTAGCCCGCAGGAGCAAGTTTTCTAGATAAAGAGAAAAGTACGACGAGGAGCGCTAGCCCGCAGTTTTCTTACAAATGAGAAAGGTGAAATTGCTAGAGTGAACATGGCGTCTGATACCGTAAGCTAAAACTTCAATTGAAGTGGTGTGTTTTTTAAAAAGAGTGCTCTTTTGTTACAAAAAAATAAAGTTTGACATAGCTGCTGAAACTACATATTGATAGCGCTTTATTTTCTCGTTAGATTAGTGGCGAAAGGGGTTGGATAAATTGACAACAATTCGTGGGGACATTGAGTCTGCGAAAAACAGTAAGCAGGATGATCGTTGGTACCCTGAGTCAGAGATGCTGGCCAAGCGTTTGGAATGGTTCCAAGATTTAAAATTTGGGGTAATTTTCCATTATGGCTTATACGCACAAGCGGGTATCGTTGAATCATGGCAACTATCAGAAAAAGATGAATGGGCAAGGGAAAATAAAGCTTATCGAGAAGATATCAACACATTGCGTCTTGATTATTGGCAACTGATCAAAGCGTTTGCACCGATAGAATTAGATACTGATCAGTGGGCTGAAACGTGTAAAAAAGCTGGCTTCAAGTATTGTTTGTTCACAACGAAACACCATGACGGCTTTAATCTCTTCAATACGCTGGAGTCAGAATTCAAAATTGGCGGTAAATTGAGTCCTTTTAAACGAGATATCCTAAAAGAAGTTTTTGCCTCGTTCCAGCAAGCGGGTATTGCTACTGGGGCTTATTATTCTAAGGCGGACTGGTACTCACCGTTTTATTGGCTGGATGATGAAACGATCAAAGGGCGTCACGCAAGTTATGATCCATTAGAACAGCCAGAAATCTGGTCGCGGTATGTGGATTTTGTTCATCGACAAATTCATGAAATCACTGGCAACTATGGAAAAGTGGATTTGCTATGGCTAGATGCCGGCTGGTGTGGGCAGGGGAAAGAAGATTTACAGATGGATCGCTTAGCGGAGATTGCCCGGCGAAACCAGCCAGAATTGATCATTGTTGATCGCATGATGGGCGGTAGACATGAGAATTATGTGACGCCAGAACGCAAGATTCCTTCTTTAGAAGAAATCCCAACAAAAGTTTGGGAGAGTAATATACCTATAGGCAATGACTGGGGCTATGTTCCCCATGACACCTTTAAAAGCAGCCAAGAGTTAGTCGATACATTAATCGATGTCGTCAGTAAAGGCGGAAACTTAATTTTAGGAGTGGGTCCAACACCAGAAGGAACTTTCACGAAAGAAGAGACCCAGCGCCTGCTTGAAGTGGGTGATTGGTTGGAACAATATGGGGAAGGCATTTACGAGACCCGAGCTAGACCAGAAGCGTGGACGGAGAATTGGCATCTTACCTATAGCAAAGATCAAAAAACACATTATGCCTTTCGCAGTATCACAACAAATTTGCAGCCGCGAATTTTTCTGAAGGAGATCCATGCAGATGAAAAATCCGTGATCACAGATTTAGCAACCAATCAATCACTGACGATTCATGGAACGGGTGAAAACGCCTATATTGCTTCATCAGAAGTGCATCAGCCTGAACTTGGAGCAGTTGGCATTCGCATTTCTACACATTGAAGAAAAAATACACATTGCTTTGAAAGCGAATTCATTTCATATTTAGTATACAAACCAAAAACACAAGGAGGAGTATGAATGGAAACAACAACGATCAGAGAGCCTGTGTCAGCATCAAAAAGTAAAATCAAAGAAATGAAGACTAAATTAAAAAAGAGTCGACAGTTATATTTGTTTGTCCTGCCTGCTTTTTTGATTATTCTGATTTTTTCTTATGGGCCGATGTATGGTGTGATCATCGCCTTTAAAGACTATATGCCTTCTTTGGGAATATTCGAAAGTCCTTGGGTAGGGTTCAAACATTTTCAACGCTTTTTTGATTCTTATTACTTCTGGGATCTAATGAAAAATACATTAGGTATCAGTTTGTACTCTTTGATCGTCGGATTTCCGCTACCGATCATCCTTGCACTGGCTTTGAATGAAATCAAGGATGGTCCATTCAAAAAAATTACCCAGACAGTCACGTATGCCCCAAACTTTATCGCAGTAGTGGTAATGGTCGGAATGGTTATTGCATTTCTGTCTCCTTCCACTGGGATCATCAATCACTTTCTAGATTTTATCGGCGTGGGAAGAATCAATTTTATGACTGAACCGCGGTGGTTCAAAACAATCTATGTATTATCAGGCGTCTGGCAAGGCACAGGTTGGGGATCGGTTATTTACTTGGCAGCATTGTCTGGAGTGGATACTCAGCTGCATGAAGCTGCCACCATCGATGGTGCTTCTCGGCTCCAAAGAGTTTGGTATATCAATATTCCAACGATAATGCCGACCATGGTGATTTTACTGATCATGAGTTTTGGTAGTTTGATGTCGGTGGGATTCGAAAAAATCATTTTGATGCAAAACCCATTGAATATGGAATCATCGAATGTCATTGCAACCTTCGTTTATCAGCAAGGGCTTTTAGATGCACAATATAGTTTTGCAGCAGCTGTTGGGTTATTCAACTCGTTGATCAATTCCATTCTCTTGATTTTAGTCAACGGGATTGCGAAACGGCTGAGCGATTCGAGTCTCTTATAGAAAGGTGGTATAGGAATGAAAACAACTTCATTAGTGAAAGATACACGTGCAGATAAAATCTTTTTGGTTTTTGTTTATTTCTTTTTAGCCATAGCATTACTAATCGTTCTCTATCCATTGATCTATATCGTTAGTGCGTCGATTTCAAATCCTCATTTAGTCAACTCGGGGGAAATGTGGTTATTGCCAAAAGGGGTCACCTTTGAAGGCTATCGAACTCTCTTAGGCAATAGCAGCATCTGGCGCGGCTACTTAAATACGATCTATTACACTGTTTTAGGAACATCCATCAATTTGTTGGTGACACTGCCTTGTGCTTATGCACTCTCCAGAGATGATTTTTATGGCAGAAGAGCTTTTACCAATTTCATGCTAGTGACAATGTTTCTTTCTGGGGGCTTGATCCCTAGCTATTTACTGATCCGCAGCTTAGGGATGTTGAATACGGTTTGGGCTTTGGTTATCCCAGGAGCTGTCTCTGTCTATAATGTGGTCGTTACGCGGACCTTTTTTCAAACGACGATCCCAAGAGAGATGGAAGAAGCGGCAATCGTGGATGGCTGCTCGGATTTTCGCTTATTCATGCAGATCGTACTGCCTTTATCTACGCCAATCATTGCAGTTATGGCACTTTTTTACGGGGTAGGACACTGGAACAGTTTCTTCAGCGCATTGATCTATCTGTCAGATAAATCCATGTATCCATTACAAATGATTTTACGGGAAATTTTGATTTTACAAGATATGTCATCAAATACTGTCAGCAATGTGACTTCCGAAATGGCCAGTATGTTATACAGCAAGCAACAGTTAGCAGAGGTCATCAAATACGGTGTCATGATCGTTTCATCATTACCGGTCATTATTGTCTATCCATTTTTGCAGAAATATTTTGTCAAAGGCATGATGGTAGGATCAATTAAAGGATAAAACATAGAGGAGGAAGAAGATGGGAATGAAAAAAATTTTAGGAGTAACAGGGGTGTTTTTGTGCAGTGCGCTTTTACTCAGTGGGTGCGGGAACACAAAAAAGGAAACAACCGGAGAAAATGAAGGGGTAGCCATCAATCATGACAGCCAATTTCCGATCATTAAAGAAGGCGAAGAACTGACGCTGAACATTATGGCGCCAGGAGTAGGTATGGCAGAATGGGAAGATATGCCGACGCTGCAGGATTATCAAGAAAAAACAGGAATCAAACTGACTTATACGACACCCCCTTCTGCTGACTTTAGTACCAAGTTGAACTTAGCATTTGCTTCAGGGGATCTGCCGGATATCGTTTATGGCGCAGGATCGAATTCGCTCACTTCTTCAATGGAGATCGATTATGGTTCCCAAGGAATTCTGCTGCCGTTAGAAGAATATATCACGCCGGAAATTATGCCTAATCTTTATGCATTGACCCAAGAAGATCCGTCCATCTTAAAATCGATCACCACACCAGATGGCCATATTTATTCATTGCCGATGATTTCGAGAAATGCGACATCTATTTGGTGGCAAGGTCCGATGTGGTACAACGGAACGTGGCTAGATAAGTTGAATGTCAAGGAACTGCCAAAGACAACGGATGAATTGTATGATTTGCTGACACGATTCAAGAACGAAGATCCCAATGGTAATGGCAAAGCCGATGAGATTCCTTTGACCGATGTCGATATGAATTCAACAAGGGTATGGCTGATGGCAGCTTTTGGGTTACGGACACGAGGCGTTCAAGTAGATGATGATGTGGTTTCTTATACACCAATCTCGGAAAACTATAAAGCATTCCTTGAGTATATGAACAAATTGTATAGTGAAGGTTTGTTGGATGCGGAAGTTTATGGCCAATCCGACGAACAGAAAAAAGCAAAAGGACAAAATGATCAGTTGGGCTTGTTCGCCGATTACTTCAGCTTCTTTACGACAGGCCGCAGCGAGATTGAAGCGATGAACGATGCCATGTTCCAACCATTGACTTCAAAATGGTCGCCAGAAGCAGTGATTCCAGGAAGTCCACGAATTTCTCGGGGCACCTTTGCCATCACAAATGTCAATCCATCGCCGGAAGCTTCGATGCGCTGGGTGGATTACTTCTATTCTGAAGAAGGTACGAAATATATCGAACAAGGACCTGAAGGCGTTCTTTGGGAGTACAAAGAAAATGCTGACGGCCAAAAAGTACGAGTTTATGCAGAAGGCATTGATACAGAAAATACAGAAGATGAACGTGGCAAGATCACACCAGCATACGGGTTGACAACACCGAACATTGTTATCGATACGACAGGTGAATATCAAATCTTGAAATCCGCGGATGAACAACCTGATACTCGTTTCAGTGACTGGGTGGCCAAAGAAACAGCAGATAAGATGGATGACATTGCGGAAGTGCCATTTCCATTACTTTATCTGACTGTAGAAGAAAATGATAAAGTGGCTGCTACGGCTACTGACTTGACAACGTATGTCGAACAAATGGAAGCCAAATTCATTACGGGTGTCGAGCCAATCAGTAATTGGGATAAATATGTTTCGACTATCGAGTCCATGGGGATCGATGACTACATTTCCGTTTACCAAACAGCATATGATCGTTGGAAAGAGAACTAGAGTCACGGCAATAGGAGAAGCGGGCTTGGACAATTTCTTGTCTACCCGCTTTTTTCCTCCTCAGAAACCGAGTAAAGGAGAGAATACAGCGTGCAGTTATTTGAATTTGAACGTATCCGTAAGATTTTATTTCAATTAAAGAATTACCGGATTCGCTATCAGGTGCCTGTTAATGACTTGCAGTTAAAGCAAGAAAACTGGGCACCCTATGTGCAAGGAACTTTTTTTGGAGAAAAGAATTGTTATTACACAATGAAAGGAACTTTTGAACTACCGGAAGACTGGAAAGAGATGTCGGTTGCTTTGCAAGTCTATTCTTCGCTCTCTGAATGGGACAATACGACAAATCCGCAAATGAAAGTGTTCTTGAATGGGAATTACATTCAGGCAATTGATGTCAACCATCGAGAAGTGCGGTTGGATCCCTCGGAGCTAACAGGAACAATAGCCTTACAGATCGATATTTTTTCGGGACGAGAAGAGAAGAAGTTTCCGCTTTACGTGAATCTATTGGCGATCGATCCTATCGTTGAGCAAGTCTGGTTTGATTTCTCGACGATTTTTGACAGTTGGCGTGCCATTAGGAAATTTGGCGGAGAAGAACAAATCTATCAAAGCTGTCTGTCACAAGCTGCCAATGCATTAGATTTTCGAGCCCCCTATACGCCGCGATTCTATGAAGGCCTCACAAACGCGCAAGAATGTCTGCAAGCGTGTTACAGCCAAGAGATTCGTCAAAAAGTGACCGCAGTCGGGCATACCCACATCGATCTGGCATGGCTTTGGACGGCACAGCAAGCGGTTGAAAAAGGAGAACGCAGTTTTCAGACCGTATTAAAATTGATGGATGAATACCCTGAATATACGTTTCTCCAAAGCCAACCCCAGTTATATCAAGCGATCAAAGAACAATATCCTGAGTTATATCAGGCAATCAAAGAGAAGATTAAATCTGGACGCTGGGAAGTAGAAGGTGCTATGTGGGTAGAAGCAGATTGCAACTTGACCTCCGGTGAATCATTGGTAAGGCAGATTTTATACGGCAAACGCTTTATCAAAGAAGAGTTTGATCATGAGAGTCAGATTTTGTGGCTGCCGGATGTTTTTGGCTATTCCGCTGCATTGCCACAGATCTTGCAAAAGACCAATACACCTTATTTCATGACAACTAAATTGTCTTGGAATCAATTCAATCAGATTCCTTATGATTCGTTTTACTGGCAAGGGATCGATGGCAGCAGAGTTTTGACTCACTTTATTACAACGATCAGTGAAGGCTACAGTCCAAGACCCTACTACACCACTTACAATGGGCTTTTAGACCCTTATACAGTCAAAGGCAGCTTTGAACGGTACCAACAAAAAGATCAGCATGATGAGATCTTGATTGCATACGGCTATGGAGACGGCGGCGGCGGACCTACTAGAGAGATGCTGGAGACAAAACAGCGGTTATCAAAACCACTCCCTCAGATGCCAGTGATCACTGGCGATCATGCGGGCAAATTTTTTGACCGATTAGCTGCAGCTTTTGCTCATTCAGAAGCCCCGGTCTGGTTTGGCGAACTCTATTTTGAGTACCATCGTGGGACACTGACCTCCATCGGTAAAAATAAGAAAGCCAACCGCAAAGGCGAATTTTTATTGCAAACTATTGAGAAGCTTTACAGTGCCTATCGAAGCGAAGCGTATCCGCAAGAGCTCCTCGAAAGGCTCTGGAAAAAATTGTTGTTCAATCAATTTCACGATATTTTGCCAGGAAGTTCGATTGGCGAAGTGTACCAGCAGACAGAAGAAGAGTATGCTGCTCTTTTTGAAGAAGGCGAGCAATTGATCCAGTCCCTCGTGGCAGGAGGAACCGCCAGTGATGCAAATCATCAGGTGGTCTATAATCCATTAGGCTTTACTCGTGATGCCGTAATCAAAGTTGATATTCCGGCGATTCAAGAAGATTATCTGACACAGCGAACCGAAGATGGTTGTTTGCTGGTCAAAGTTCCACAAGTCCCTAGCTTAGGTCTGCGTCCCCTAACGTTGAGGGAGACTATCTCAGAACCAGTAGAACAAGAGTGTGTTCCGTTGACTCGTCAACTGGAAACGACCGACTTTGTCGTAACATTTAACGCGGCATATGAAATGACTGCTCTTTTTGACAAAAGACACCAGCGAGAGGTCTTGCCAGCAGGAGAAGTGATGAATCAATTGATTGCTTATGAAGACTTACCGATGGATTATGATGCGTGGGATATAGACATCTACTACGATCGTAAAGCTTATCCAGTAGAGGATGTGACTGACGCATCAATCGTCGAGCAAGGCGAGATTCGTGACACGATCCGTATCAAACGGACGTTTGAGCAATCAACGATCATTCAGCTGATCCATTTCTATCATGGAACCGGCAGGATCGACTTTGAGACAACGGTCGATTGGCATCAGCATCATCTTTTATTGAAGGCGCAGTTGCCAATTGCCGTCAATACGCTAGATGCCACTTTCGATATCCAATTTGGGAATGTCAAACGTGCCATCCACAAAAATACCACTTGGGATTTGGCACGTTTTGAGAGTTGTGGGCAAAAATGGGTCGACTTGTCTGAAGATGGTTATGGCGTCAGTGTGTTGACGGATTGTAAATACGGATTCAGCACAGCTTACCAAAAAATTGGTCTCTCTCTTATCAAGTCGGCGACTGATCCCTATCCAGAAGCAGATCAAGGACTTCATTCGTTTACCTATTCTCTCTATGTTCATGAAGGTGACTGGAAAAAAGGACAAACGATGGAAGAAGCGTTGGCACTCAATGTACCAGCATATGTATTGGCAGATTTTGATCAGCAGCAAGAGCAATCTTTTTTACAAGTGGATCACAATAATGTGCTGATCGATTCGGTCAAAAAGGCTGAAGCAGATGAAGCCATCGTGGTACGTTTGTATGAATACCACAATCGCAAAACGACATGCCGCTTGACCGCAGCTAAAAAAATCAAACGAGCAGTGCTAACGAATTTATTGGAAGAGGAACAGCAGGAGTTAGTGGTCACGGGCGTGTGCCACCAAGTGGTGATTCCTTTCAACCCTTATGAAATTCAAACGGTCAAGGTCTATTTTGACTAATCGGCATTTTTGATGATAGGAGTTTAAAATGATCGAAGAAATTGTAAAGAAGATGTCCCTAAAAGAAAAAATCGGCCAGTTGAATCAGCGATTGTATGGCTGGCAAGTTTATCAGAAAAAGGAAGGAAAACTTTATTTGACAGACTACTTCAAGTCGGAAGTTGCTCGCTTTGGCTCGATTGGCTGGATCTACGGCGTTTTCCGAGCAGATCCTTGGTCGGGCAAGGACGCAACAACGGGTCTCTCGGTGGAAGAATCACGGGAAGTCAGCCGGATGATTCAGGACTATTTAAAAGAACATACTCGTCTTGGAATCCCAGCTTTTTTGACAGAAGAATGTCCTCATGGTCATCAAGGATTAGCAGCAACAACACTGCCGGTCAATTTCAGTACAGGGGCTAGTTGGAATCCTGATCTTTATCAGAGCGTGCAGACGTTCGTGGCACAAGAGTTACGAGCTAAAGGGGCGCAAGTTGGGCTGATCTCTACCTTGGATATCGTACGAGATCCTAGGTGGGGACGAACCGAGGAATGTTTCAGTGAAGATCCCTACTTAGCCAGTTGTTTTACGCAAGCTGCGGTCAAGGGAATGCAAGGGGAAATACTTGGTCATGAACCGACAACCCATGTACTGGCCGTGTTAAAACATTTTGCAGCTCAAGGTTCAAGTATGGGCGGGCACAATGCAGGACCAGTCAATATTGGGGAGCAAGAATTGCGAGAGATTCATTTACCCGCTATGCTGGCGGGAATTCAGGCAGGGGCACTAGGGTGCATGGCTGCTTATAATGATTGGGATGGTGTCCCTTGTCACGCGAACCCTCGCTTACTTCAAGAGATTTTGCGAGAGGAAGCCGGCTTTGCAGGAGTTGTGATGGCAGATGGTTGTGCGTTGGACCGTTTAGCGGATTGGCTAGGAAACAAACCAGAAGCGGCAGCCCGGGCCATGAACAGCGGCGTAGACATCAGTTTATGGGACAATGTTTTCCCTCAGTTGGAAGCTGCTGTTGATCAAGGGTTGATTAAGCAAGAAACCATTGATCGATCCGTGATGCGCGTTCTGAAACTGAAAGAGCAGCTAGGACTTTTTGACGAACCGGTGCCTACGGTGTCCGTTCCGGATCAAAAGCAGTTTCAAGAAAGTGCAACTCGTTTAGCAGAAGAAGCC
Source organism: Enterococcus sp. 125944 (assembly GCF_051909435.1). Taxonomy (NCBI): domain Bacteria; kingdom Bacillati; phylum Bacillota; class Bacilli; order Lactobacillales; family Enterococcaceae; genus Enterococcus; species Enterococcus sp. 125944. The sequence continues at coordinate 58,013 of NZ_JBQASY010000012.1, forward strand.
ATCGTTTTGTTGAAAAATGAGCAAGTCTTACCGTTAAAGAAACAAAGACAAACAATTGCTGTTATTGGTCCTCATAGCAAAAACAGCTATCATCAGCTAGGGGACTATACTCCTTTCAAAGAACTGTCTGAGTGCCGCAATCTGTGGGAGGGGTTGCTGGAAATCAAGGGGACCGAAACCACTTTTATTCAAGCAGATGGCTGCGGCATCACAGAAGGAACCAAAGAGCAACTGACTGCCGCATGCCAAGCGGCAGCAACAGCGGATCAAATCATTTTAACGATTGGCGGCTCTAGTATTCGTGACTTTTCGACGGATTTTGATAAGAATGGAGCTGCCTTGCAAGGATCTGCGGAGATGACCAGTGGGGAAAATATCGATCTGGCGTCTTTGGCATTGCCAGAATGTCAAAAACGATTGATTACTGAATTGAAAAAATTTCAGAAACCTCTGATCGGTATTGTCATTGCTGGCCGTCCTCATCTGTTAAGTGAGGTCAGTACCGCTTTTGATGCGTTGCTTTTTGCAGGTTATCCAGGGCAATTTGGCGGAAGTGCGCTAGCTCGGATTCTTTTTGGCGAAACGAATCCCAGTGGGAAACTAGCTGTTTCTATTCCAGATGAAAATGGGCAGCTGCCAGTTTATTACAACTACCGTGAGGCTGCTTTCCAGAGAGATTACACAGATTGTTCAGGAACCCCTCGTTATGGGTTTGGTTATGGTCTAAGCTATGCAGAATTTATGCTTAAGGGAATCCATGCGCAGTATGCTCCGCAAGCAATCCAAATTAATGGAACAATCGAGAATCTTTCGGTGATAGCAGGAGCTGAAGTGGTACAAGTGTATCTTCGCAATTACTCACAGCAGGTCTTACCGCGTGTCAAAGTGTTATGCGGTTTTCAAAAAGTCTTTTTGCCAGCCAAAAGCACCGTCGACTTTTCTCTAACAGTTTCTTATGAAACGTTGAAACGGTTGAACATTTCACCAAATGAATTGCCAGCTGATTTTATCATCCAAGTCGAAGCAGCCAATCAGAAACAAGTATTCACGAAGCCATTGAAACAAGAAGAAAATGGAAAAGGAGAGAAATCATGTTAAAATTCCCGGAAGGATTTTTATGGGGAGCAGCTGCTTCTGCTCCTCAAACGGAAGGCGCTGCGGCGATTGATGGCAAAAGCCCTTCAACTTGGGATAAATGGTTCGAATTGGAGCCAGACAAGTTCTACGATCACGTAGGACCTAGTGATACTTCGAATACCTACCGACACTTTCGAGAAGATGTGGCGCTGATGAAAGCCATGAATCTGAACTCTTATCGGACGTCAATTGCTTGGACACGACTAGTACCTGATGGAAAGACGGTCAACCCTCAAGCAGTCACCTTCTATCGTGCCTATTTTCAAGAAATGGTCGATCAAGGAATCGAACCTATCATCAATTTGTTCCATTTTGATATGCCGTGGTGGTTAATGGAAAGAGGTGGTTGGGAAGCCAGAGAATCGGTAGATTACTTTGCCGCTTACGCTCGTATCGCCTTTGAGCAATTTGGCGACATTGTCAAAAAATGGGCCACATTCAACGAACCTTTAGTTCATATTGAATGCGGATATATGGGGGATGCCCATTGGCCTAAAGTTCATAATTTTAAACGAGCGATCCAAGTAGGCTATCATACACTGTTAGCTCACGCAAAAGCAGTAGCTGCTTTTCGCGAACTTGCGATTCCTAACGGAGAGATAGCGATTATCTTAAATTTATCGCCCGTCTATCCGAAAAGTCCGCAGTCTGCTGATCTTGAAGCTGCTGAATGGGCAGACTTACTCTATATTCGCAGTTTTTTAGACTGTACAGTCCTCGGACGATTTCCAGAAAAATTAGTCGCGATGCTGAAAAAGTCAGGTCTTGCTCCTGTAACAGAGGAGGGGGACCGAGAACTTTTTGCCTTAAATACGGTGGACTTTATTGGTTGCAATTACTACCAGCCATTACGAGTTCAAGCCCCGATTGCGCCGAACGATCCAATCACAGGGCCGAGGGATCTTTTTCGAGGCTATGATTGGCCGGACAAAAAAATCAACCCTCATCGCGGTTGGGAAATCTTTCCGCAAGGTATTTATGACATTGCCATGCGTCTAAAGAATAGCTATGGCACGATTCCTTGGTATATTTCTGAAAATGGTATGGGGGTTTCTCAAGAAGAACGCTTCGCAACGCAAGAGGGGGAGATTAATGACACCTATCGCATCGAATTTGTAACAGATCATCTCAAAGAACTGCAGCGGGCGATCGAAGCAGGAGCCCCTTGCTTCGGTTATCATATGTGGACATTTATCGATTGTTGGAGCTGGCTGAATGCGTATAAAAATCGTTATGGGTATTATCGAGTAGATTTGACAGATGATACCCGAACACCAAAAGCGTCGAGCTTTTGGATGGCGCAAGTAGCAAAGGACAATGGGATCGATTCAGGGAATGGACCTGATTAGCCAGCAAATAAAGCATGCTTCAGAGAGACGATTGGACCTCTGGAGCATGCTTTGAGTGTTTCAACTGATTTTATTTTATGCTTAAGTTTCGACCACTGAATTTAGCAGGCGCATTTGACGATCAGAGATATTTGTGACGATAGTCAGCAATGGCCTGTCTTGATTCGTAGATATTTTGAGCCAGCTGTTCATTTTTACTCAAAAAGACATAGAACAGCACATCAACTGCCAAAAGATGAGCAATAATCGAGTTGGTTGCTGCACTGCGCATATTGGCTTCTTTCGGTCTGGAAACTTGCAGCGGAACATCTGCTAATTTCGAAAGGGAATTACTGCCAAAGCGAGTCAAAGATAGAACTGGAATCCCCATCTCCTTCGTAAACTCCGCAAGGTGTAGGATTTCAGGTGTTTGACCACTGTTTGAGACAGCCCAGAGCAAACATTCTTTTTCGTGTTTGATCAATTGAGGCAACAGCGAATTATAGTCGGTTTCGAAAATAACCACTTTGCCTAAGCGAGTCCATTTTTGTTGGATATCTTGAGCAATCAAAGAGGAAGCACCGATACCACATACGAAGATCCGATTGCGGGTTTTCAGTAGGTCCGCTGCTGCCAGCATTACTTGTTCTTCTAAAAGGTCCGCAGTCTCATGCATAGTCACTTGGGCATTATGGCTCAATTTCGCAGTAATATCATGAAAAGATTCGTTCAATGCAACATCTGCATAGCCAATGATCTCCTCATGGGTTTGTCGGGAGCCAGATTCCGCAGAAAGCTGAATCTTAAGATCAGTTAGGCTGGAAAAGCCTGTTTTCTTTGCAAAACGAACAACTGTAGGGGCGCTGATCCCGGTAGCTTGAGCCAACTGACTCGCAGTCATCGAAGGAACTTTTTCAGAATTTTTTTTGATGTAATCAAAAAGTTTTTTTTCGGAATTGGATAATTCGCTCTGGATACTTTCAATGCGAGAAAGGACGCTCATAAGGTCACCTGCTTTAAGAAATTTCTAGATTTAGTATACCATAAGTTGGAGTGTTGCTTTCATTTTAAAATGAAAAGATTCAGCGAAGAAACTTGCATTTTTAGGTAGAATAAAGTAAAGTAATTACGTGTGAATACACGCTACCTGTTACTTGGTTCAACGAGTCACCAACGTTTTACTCAGTCGCAGGTGAAAAAAGAAAAAAGAGGTGAAAAACATGGCAATTACGAAAGAACGCAAAAACGAAATCATCAACAAATTTGCTCGTCATGAAGGAGATACTGGTTCTCCAGAAGTTCAAATCGCTGTTCTTACAGAAGAAATCAACCATTTGAACGAACATGCACGTATGCACAAAAAAGACCACCATTCATACCGTGGCCTAATGAAAAAAGTTGGTCACCGTCGTAACTTATTAGCATACCTACGTCAAAAAGACGTACAACGTTACCGCGAATTGATCCAAGCTTTAGGATTACGTCGTTAATCAAACAAAGAAAAGTGAGGTTCAACCCGAATCTCACTTTTTTGCTATGAATCACTGCGACTGGGCGGCACAAGCCGTACAGAGCAGATGATGAATAGTACTAGGCGACTAACCAGGAGCGTAGTCACCCGAGCGGAATCACTGCGACTGGGCGGCACAAGCCGTACAGAGCAGATGATGAATAGTACTAGGCGACTAATAATAGTGGCCCCATCTTTTTAACAAACTCAATTAGCGGGACTTGACTGGTGAATCAAACCCGCAACTAAAAAAGAATCTCTGAGACACGGCGAGCAGCTTCCTACTAACCAAATGAAAGCAGCGGAAGCACCGATCCGCTTTTTTCATTTGTTTAGTAGTGACTTGCTTGGCTCAGAAAAAAAGGAGCAGATCATGACAGAAAAACAAGTATTCAAAACGACTTGGGGCGGGCGTCCGCTACAAGTTGAAGTTGGCCAATTAGCCAAACAAGCAAATGGCGCAGTACTCGTCCGCTATGGCGATACAGTAGTTCTTAGTGCAGCCGTTGCTTCAAAAGAAGCAAAAGATACAGACTTCTTCCCTTTAACGATCAATTATGAAGAAAAAATGTACGCAGTCGGGAAAGTTCCTGGTGGTTTCATCAAACGTGAAGGTCGTCCAAGTACCGAAGCAACATTGACTGCTCGTTTGATCGACCGTCCAATCCGTCCAATGTTTGCGGATGGTTTCCGAAATGAAGTCCAAGTGACAAACATTGTCATGAGTGTGGAACAAGATTGCTCACCAGCAATGGCTGCAATGCTAGGCTCTTCTTTAGCGTTGTCTATTTCCGATGTGCCTTTTGACGGACCAATCGCTGGTGTTGAAGTTGGCCGTGTCAATGGGGAATATGTGTTGAATCCAACCGTTGAACAAGCAGAGCAAACAGATATCGAATTGACGGTTGCTGGTACGAAAAAAGCCATCAACATGGTAGAATCAGGAGCGAAAGAAGTTTCTGAAGATGATATGTTAGGCGCTTTGCTGTTCGGTTTTGAAGCAATCAAAGAATTAGTTGCTTTCCAAGAAGAAATCGTTGCAGCAGTCGGTAAACCAAAAATGGAAGTGACTTTGCTTCAAGTAGATGCTGACTTGAAAAAAGAAATTTTCGATGGCTACTATCAAACAATGAAAACGGCTGTTATGACCGAAGAAAAATTGGCTCGTGAAGACGAGATCGACAACGTCAAAGAAACAGTTAAAGAAGTTTATGCAGAAAAATTTGCGGGTCATGAGGATGAAGCGCAGCTTCTAAAAGAAGTGAAACAAATCGCAGAAGACCTTGAAAAAGATGTTGTCCGTGAATTGATCACGATCGACAAAATTCGTCCCGATGGCCGGAAATTGGATGAAATTCGTCCATTAGCCTCAGAAATCGGTCTGTTGCCTCGTGTTCATGGTTCAGGACTATTCACTCGTGGGCAAACGCAAGCATTATCTGCTTGTACATTGGCACCATTGGGTGAACATCAAATCATTGATGGTTTAGGGGTAGAAGAATCAAAACGGTTCATCCACCACTATAATTTCCCGCAGTTTTCAGTTGGTTCAACAGGACGTGCCGGTTCTCCAGGCCGTCGTGAGATCGGACATGGCGCTTTAGGTGAACGTGCCTTGGCGCAAGTAATCCCAAGTGAAGAGGATTTCCCTTACACAATCCGTTTAGTGGCAGAAGTATTAGAATCCAATGGTTCATCCTCACAAGCAAGTATTTGTGCGGGTACATTGGCATTGATGGATGCTGGTGTTCCAATCAAAGCCCCTGTTGCTGGTATCGCGATGGGACTTGTCTCTGATGGCGAAAACTATACGATCTTGACCGACATCCAAGGATTGGAAGATCATTTAGGCGATATGGACTTTAAAGTTGCCGGAACAAAAGATGGAATCACAGCCTTACAAATGGATATCAAGATCCAAGGAATCACCGAGCAAATCTTAACTGAAGCTCTATCGCAAGCGAAAAAAGCACGGATGGAAATCTTAAATGAATTGACTTCAACTATTGCTGCGCCACGGGAAGAATTGAGTCCATACGCACCGAAGATCGAGATGATCCAAATCGACCCAGCCAAAATCAAAGATGTGATTGGTAAAGGTGGCGACACGATCAATGGCATCATTGATGAAACAGGCGTGAAGATCGACATCGATCAAGACGGAAAAGTATCAATTGCTTCTTCTGATGCGGAAATGATCAAGAAAGCTATTAAGATCATTGAAGATCTAACAAAAGAAGTCAAAGTTGGCGAAGTTTATTTAGGAAAAGTTGTTCGTGTTGAAAAATTCGGCGCTTTTGTCAACTTGATCAAAGGCAAAGATGGGTTAGTTCACATTTCTCAACTTGCAAATGAACGGGTCAACAAAGTAGAAGATGTTGTCAAAGAAGGCGATGAAGTTCTTGTGAAAGTCACAGAGATCGACAAACAAGGTCGAATTAATTTGTCTCGCAAAGCATTATTGACTGACGATAAAGCAGAGAAGAAATAATTTTCTTAACTAGTTATCCGCAAGAGAAGATTTTGCAAACGTAAATCAACGTCCAACCCCCCAGTAATCGATTCGTTTACTGGGGGGTTTTTACGACATAAGGCACAGACATTTCGCTGATAATAAGGTAAACTGACTCAAAGAGGTCGGGCAATCAAAAATTCAAAAAACGTATAGAAGGTGAAAAAATGAAAGCCACACAGGGAAGTGTTTTTCGACGACGAGAGGCCTTGATCACCTACTTAGATAAGTATGATTATGGGACTGTTTCAGAATTAGCGGATCGATTTCAAGTATCAGAAGTGACGATTCGCAGGGATTTGTTGTTTCTGGAAAAAAAGCAGTTGATTGAACGTTATTATGGCGGCGTGAAACGGATCAAGAAATCAGAAAAAAGAGAATCCCAGCAACTTGGATCGGTAGAAGAATTTCCTTGGCAGCGACTGCTTCCACCGTTACACCTTTTGCTGCAAGAAAAGAAATTGATTTTTGTGGGGGCTGGACGCTGGTCGAAAGAATTGATCCACGCAGTTGCTGATTTTGATTTAACGATTGTGACCAATGACCATTCCGCATTGATTGATCTAAAACCAGGACGGGCGATTGTTTGTCTGTGTGGAGGAGAAGTGGAAAGCAACTCCACTGCGTTAGTCGGAGATATAGCGACACTGGCTTTCAGCAAATATACGGCTGATTTGTGTTTGATTGAAGCCTCAGGAATCGACTCCCATGAAATCACAACAACGACACTAAGTGAATCCTTTGTGTATCGGACGATGCTTCAGCATACTCAAGGAGAGAAAATCATCTATACGGAAGGAGAAAATATCGGCCATGTCCGAGGATTTATGATTGATCGTACGTTTATGGCGAATCGCTTGTTTAGCAATAGGCAACTTACAGAGATCGAGACGGCGCAATTTTCTTCTCAAGGTCTGCAGTTTTCGCTGCTATGATTTTAATTTGGCATTGAAGCTTTTCTCAGACAATCAATTAAGGAGAATCGTTCATAAATATTCTTTCATGAACAGTTCTTGTCCGGCTATTGCTTTTGATCAAGGAGACGATTATCCTAAATACCAGAAAGCGATTTACTAAAAAAGACAGGAGAACATCATGACATCAAAATTTCCAACAGATTTTTTATGGGGAGCATCCATTTCCGCACATCAAACAGAAGGAGCTTATTTAGCGGATGGTAAAGGACTAAGTGTTCAAGATACTCGTCCCCGAGACAATAACGAGATCGCCGATTTTACAGTAGCGGTGGATCATTACCATCGCTACAAGGAAGATATCGCCTTGTTAGCAGAACTAGGAATCAAAGTTTTTCGCTTTTCAATTGCATGGTCACGGATCTACCCTGAGGGGCGGGGAAGTGTTAACCAGAAAGGATTGGACCATTATAGTGCTGTCATCAACGAACTGTTGAAGCAGGGAATCCAACCATTTATTACGTTAAATCATTTTGATTTACCACAAGCATTGGAAGATCAAGGCGGCTGGACAAATCGCAGTACAGTTGAAGCTTTTGAAACCTATGCTAAGACATTGTTCAACGCTTATGGTGATCGGGTGACCCATTGGTTGACGATCAATGAACCGAATATCATGCTCTTAGTCGATCGCAAGATACTAGGCAAAACGATTCCTCTACCTGAGAAGTACCAGCAATTCCATCATCTGATGATTGCTGAAAAGCTTGCCTTCAAACATTGCCATGAACTCGTTCCAAATGGAAAAATTGGACCAGTCCCTAATATCTCGCTTGTTTATGCAGCAACCAGCAAGCCGGAAGACAATCAGGCAGCCCTTTATTTCAATAGCGTTCGGAATTGGGCGTATTTAGATTTTGCCTGCTTAGGACGCTACAATACAGTCTTTCAAGATTACTTGAATCAAAGTGGGGTGAAGATCACTATCCACCCAGAGGATCAGGCTTTGATGACCAGTGCCTTCCCAGACTTTGTAGCTATGAATTTCTATACAACGGTCACAGTTGAACAGCCAACGATGGAAGGAGACATGACGAATGGGATCAGTGATCAACAAAGTGAAGACATCATGGAACGAGGGTTTTATAAAGGATTTACGAATCCCTATTTGAAGAAAAATGCGTTTAACTGGACCATTGATCCTCTGGGCTTAAAAACGACTTTGCAAACACTCTATGATCGCTACCATCTACCAATCCTCATCACAGAAAACGGTTTGGGAGCAGAAGATCATCTGGAAGAAAACGGCGCAGTCCATGATTCTTACCGTATCGACTATTTGCAGCAGCACATCCAGCAATGTCTAGCAGCTATCGAGTCAGGAGTGGAATTGATTGGCTATAGTCCTTGGTCTGCGATCGATTTGATCAGTGTCCATGAAGGCATCAAAAAGCGCTATGGTTTTATTTATGTGGATCGGAATGATGCCGATGAAAAAGAGCAAAAGCGTGTGAAAAAAGATAGTTTTTACTGGTATCAAAAGTTGATCGAAAACGGACATTGGGAGGGATAAGCAATGAATCATGTCTTTACTTTTTTAGAGCAGCGATTGATGCCGCCATTAAATAAAGTCGCTAACTTGCGTTTTATCCGGGCAATTATGCAAGCGGGAGTCATCACGGTTCCTTTCACGATCGTTGGCTCGATTTTTTTGATCATCAATAACCTGCCTCAAATTATTCCGCCGCTGGCCAGCTTTTTTGAACAGACGATTTTGAAATTTTCCCCGCTTTATAATGTCGCGACAACTATGTCTATCGGCTCGATCGCACTCTTTTATTGTTTAGCCACTGCGTATTATTTAACGGACATCTATCGCAAAGAAGAAAAACTCCAATTGAGCAGCTTTGTTGGCGCAATTCTTGGGTTGTTTGCATTTTTGATGACGATCATTCAAGTCGATATTTCAGATAGTGGGGCACAATTGCTTCAAACAACTGGAGAGACAGCTATCATCTATAATGGTGTAGCACTTGGTTCTTGGGTGACACGGTTTAGTGGGGTCGGTATTTTTATCGGTATCCTTACGGCGGTGCTGGCAACCCAAGTCTATCGTTTTTGTGTTAAAAAGAAAATCACGATCCAAATGCCAGCGGGAGTACCAGATGGGGTCAGTAAAGCATTTGCTTCCCTGATTCCAGCGATTATTATTGCTTTTTTGATGATTCTGATCAATGGCTGTTTAGCCGTTTTTCATACCGACTTGCATGGTTTGTTGTCAAAACCATTTGAATTTGTAAAAGATTTGACAGGTTCTTGGCTAGGGATCATTGTAATCATGTTGTTGATTCATTTGTTGTGGGCCGTTGGTGTTCACGGAACAGCCGTCATCAAAAACAGTTTTATCAATCCTATTTTATTAGTTGCTTTAACCGAAAACATCGATGGAGCAACCAACATTTTTGCCGGTGATTTTGTCAATATGTACATTTTTATTGGCGGTGCTGGCAGTACGTTAGGGTTGGTCTTGTTGATGCTGTTTCGAGCTAAATCCCAACAGTTGAAAGTATTGGGCAAAGCGGCGATCCTTCCAGGATTGTTCAATATCAATGAACCAGTGATCTTTGGTGCGCCAATCGTCTATAATCCTTATTTGATTATTCCTTTTATTGTGACACCGCTGATCAATGTGACGATTGCTTATTTTGCTACATCCTTTGGCTTTGTAGCTAAAGTGATCACCGGGATTCCTTGGATCTCACCTGTTGGGATTGGAGCATTTCTTGGAACTGGCGGTGATTTTCGCGGAATCTTGATCGCTATCCTTAATTTATTGATTTCGGTTGTCTGCTATTATCCATTTTTCCGAATGTACGATAGTAAACTTTTTGCGGAGCAGCAAGCAAACGAAGCAGAAGCGACTCTCCATGATCAGTAGACAAAAAGAGCGTGGGACAAAAGTAAAAAACACTTTTGTCCCACGCTCTAAACACGTCTAAATGGCGGAAGCAGAAGCAACTCCGAGAAATTAATCGAACTACCCCAAAATTTGAAAAGCAATTTCCGTGTATTCCTCCTTATTTTGCGGAGTTTAACATTTCTGTCCCAGCCTCTTTTTTAGCGAAAACTATAATCCGACAACGAAATATGCCGGGCATGACACCAGTCTTTGACAGAACCGGAGAAAATTAGCGGTACATTGGTCAAATCCTGTGTCAGGGTTTGTCCGACCATGGTGTAGAGCAGCTGAAGCTGTTCTTTCCAAGACTGGATGGTGGCAATCGTTTCTTCAGGTCCTTTATCTAAGAGCATGGTCAAAATCGTAGCAGAGATTCCGACACTTTTGGCACCAAGACATAAAGCTTTGAAAATATCAAAGGCATCTCGAATCCCTCCTGAAGCGATTGTCGTGAAGGAGTGTTGCACTTCGTTGGCTTCTAGTAAAGAAATAACCGTCGATTGGCCGAAGTGATTCAAGTAAGCCATTTCTCGTTTTTTTCTGCGGGCATTTTCAATTTGGGTAAAACTCGTTCCGCCGCTACCAGCAACATCGATCGTTTGTACGCCTACCGAAATCAATTGCTGAATAGTCTCTCGGGTCATACCAAAACCGACTTCTTTTACGACAACTGGTACTGGAGCCGCCTTTACGATTTGTTCCAGCAGACTTAGCCAATTGCTGAATTCACGGTCCCCTTCTGGCATCACCAATTCTTGAGGGGCATTCAGATGGATCTGTAAGGCATCGGCTTCAAATAAGTCGATCGCACGCAAGGCATTTTCAACGGAACTACCAGCACCGACATTTGCTAAAAGAAAGCCCTCTGGATTGACTTGGCGAACGACTTGGAACGTGTCGGACAGCGCTGGGTCTTTTAATGCAGCTGAGACAGAACCAGTCGCCATCATCAGGTCACAAGCTTTCGCAACTTCAGCCAAGTCTTGGTTGATTTTTTTGCTTTTCTCACTTCCGCCTGTCATGGCGTTGATGAAAAAAGGGGTAGCGAAAGAGCGGCCAAAGAGTTCCGTTTCCAAAGTGACTTGTGCGCTATCGATCTCGGGAAAGGACTGGTGAATAATTTGAACCGCATCAAAATCATTCAACCGTGGCTTGTGAAAGGCTTTTGCCAATGAGACGTGTTCATCTTTTCGATTCATTAAATCTCCTCCCGATAATGATAGACATGCAGCGGCAATGGAATAATGTCGGCTTTTTCCCAAGCGCTCATCAATGGTAAGATCCCGGTTTTTTGATCGACGATCACAATGCCGCAATCCCCGCCGCCAGCGCCTGAAGACTTGGCGGCCCCGCGATAGGTTTCTGCTAAGTCACATAGTTTCTTTAAAGCGGGTGTTTCAATGGTTACACCAGTCAGACTAGATAATCCTACAAGTAATTTTCGATTTTCGGTAATCATTTTTTTGATTGTTCGGCTGTCTTCATTTAAAAAGCCATCAATCAAACGATTGACACAGTCTTTGCTGTCTGCCAAAAATTTGGCATAGCCCTTTTCTTTGGCTTCTTTTGATTGGTAGACTTGGTCAACTAAATCAGAAGTGGAAGCAGGACTACCTGTCCACCCAATCAACAGGCGCAATGATTTTGGGACAATCAATGGACGGATCGAAAGCTCTGGCCAATCACTGGTCAATAGCTGAGTCAATGTCCATTCCTGCTGTTTTCGTAAGACCCACTCATGATCAAATGTGGAAAAAGCCAGCCAGCCGCCATAGCAAGAAGCAGCAATGTCACCACACGAGCCATTCCCTTGCACGGCCAAATGGGCCAATGCGGCGATCTTGAATTGCGTCAAGCGATCCATTTTTAGATCATAGTAGAGGTTGAGTGCTTTGACGGTAGCAACGGTCACTGCACCGCTAGAACCAAGTCCATATTTTCGACCGTTGGAATTATCTAACTCACTCGTTACTTTTAAGTCATAAAAAGAGAGCAGGGTTCCTTTTTCTTGAGCGTATTTTTCTGTTAGACGAATAGCAGCTAGAATGTAATGAAAAGGATTTTCTCGGTGGTCCAGTACTAGTTCGCCATTGCGGCGGGTCCAGCGGATCGGCAAGTCACTGTACTGGGCAGATTGGATACTGCCGTTTTTGCGGGCGCCTTCGATCGTCACATTGATGAATTGATCCACCGCAACGATGATCGCTGGATGTCCAGGTTCAACGACCGCATACTCACCTGCAATAAATAATTTGCCGGGGACTGAGATTTCTATCATTTCGACACTCCTTCATTTGTCATAGACGGATCGGTCACTGTCATTGGTAAATCAACCAACCCTTGTCCTGCGTGAGCAACGATTAATTGTTCAGGATGAAAATCTTTTTTCAGCTGGGTTAATATAGCTTCTTCGTCTTTTCTTTGACAAAGCACTTTGACATTTGGTCCGGCATCCATCGTAAAGTAGCAGGCCAGCCCTTTTTGACGCAAGGAACGGACGCAATCCATTGCTCGCAAGGATTCAGGAGACCAGTAGGTGAACGGTGGAGTCGCCGCCATAGTAGTGGCATGCATTTTTAGGGCATTGGCTTCTGTCGTTTCACCTAATAACTGAAAGTCTTTTTCGCGGATGGCTTGCTTTAACTTTTTCAAATCGTGTGGTGTGCTTTCTAGCCAACCAGAATAATAGCTGGAAGTCTCTACAGTCCGACGCATCCCGTCACGACTGGAAACATCTTTTGCTTTGTCGTTGATCAAAATGAAAAGCATACTTAGCTCTTTTTCCCAGCCTTCCGAAGCAATCGGTGTTGCGTAAGACGTGTCATCATCACCAGTATGCCATTCGACAAAGCCGCCAAAAATACTGCGACAAGCAGAGCCAGATCCCCGCCGAGCGAGACGGGATAGTTCTGTTTGTGATAATTGTAAGTCAAGTGCTGCGTTACAGGCTCCGGCTAAAGCAGCTAGTCCACTAGCAGATGAAGCAAGACCAGCAGCTGTTGGAACGAAATTGCGGCTGTTGACTTGCGCGAAAAAAGGACAATTGGCTTTTGCGCGTACAAGATCCAAAAAAGCGGAGATTTTCTTCGTTGCAGCCTCACTCTGCTGTTTGTCATCCAGGAAAAAACGGTCTTGAGTATATTCCTCTGAAAAGGTAACAGAGGTTTCTGTATAGAAAGCATCTAACGTCAAAGATAAGCTGTTATTCATTGGCAAGATCAGTGTTTCGTTCTCCTTGCCCCAATATTTGATCAAAGCAATATTCGTGTAGGCTCGCGCCTTTCCTTTATACATGTTCGTAAGCTCCTAATCCTTGAATCCAAGTGGCATGGGCGCCATTGGACAATAAAATACGGCTGATCACTTCAGCCTGTGTTTTTGTTTGAGTCAAAGCGATCATACAGCCACCGCGGCCACCGCCCGTCAGCTTTGCGCCAAAAGCGCCGTTGGCTAATGCCAGTGACACGAGATCGTCCAGGTTTTGATTGCTGACACCTAGTTGCCGGAGGGTCTCATGTGCGTGGGTCATTGCCTGACCTAGCTGCGTCAGCTGATTATGTAAGATAGCTTCTTTAGCGGTCTTTGCTAAAGAACCTAAGCGGCTGATAGCCTGACTCGTTTGGTGTTTTTGCGTTTCAAACAGATGCGCGACGCTTTTGACAGCTGTGCGGGTCTGACCTTTGATCCCTGTATCGGCGACTAACAAAAAGCCATCGATCGTCAATGGAAAAGAAGTAATCGGCTGCCCTTTGGTAAAGTAGATCGCCTCGTTGCCGCTTGTTGCTGCAGCATCAATACCGCTAGGATTTCCATGCGCGATTTTCTCAGAAAAATCGACATAATCCAATAGCCGTTCTTTTTTTAACTCTTTGTGCTGCCAATCAAAAAAGGCCCGAGTCAACGCAACTGCAACTGCCGCACTTGAACCCATTCCTCGTTCTGAAGGGATTGTACTAACGATCGAAACAGAAAAGGGACCGGTTTGATGGTCTTGCTGCAAGCGATGAAGAAGTTCTTTCACATTTTTTAAATGCGAAGGAGCTTCTTCTAGTGGGCCGTGGTAATAATTGGAGGTTAAATCATTCGTTAGGCTGGCAGTGATCGTCACGTGGACCTTTGCGCCAGCAAATGGAAAAGCGATGGCGGGTTCACCATAGACGACCGAATGTTCACCCATTAATATGATTTTCCCTGTAGCTATGCCAGTACCGAGTGACATTCATTATCCTCATTTCTCTTAGAACTGCAGCAGAAGTCAAAAGAATGTCTCAGAGGAAGCAGCAGGCAAAAAAATAAAGGTTCCCCTTTGATCCTGTGAGTCATTCTTTTAAACTAAGCTGCAATCTACTTAATAATTACTAGTGATTTCATCATAGATCCTTGTTTTTCCGTTAGAACAGAAAAGTTCGCAGAAAAACGAATAAAAGATTCTTTCTTATTTTACTAGAAGAAGGCTGTTTCGTTAAGCATTCCGAAAAAGAAATCGTAAAAAACTGAAAATATTTAAACTTTTATTGAAAATTTTTTGTTTTTATGCTTCAAAAGCGCTGGGTTGACGATACAATATCTAGTAGTGTATAGTTGATTACGCAAATGAAACATACAATATTTAGTGATGAGTGAGTTGGGGGATATGAGCGTGATCGTATTAGCAGGAACTATCGGCGCAGGAAAATCAAGTTTAACTGCATTGTTAGCTGATCATTTAGGCAGTCAAGCATTTTATGAGTCAATCGATGATAATGAAGTGCTGCCGTTGTTTTATGCCGATCCAAATAAATATGCTTTTTTATTGCAGATTTATTTTTTGAATAAACGTTTTGATAGTATCAAAAAAGCATTGAATGATGATAATAATGTATTGGATCGATCCATTTATGAAGATTCACTGCTTTTCCATTTGAATGCTGATTTAGGGCGAGCAACGGATACAGAAGTTCGGGTTTATGATGATTTATTGGCCAACATGTTGGAAGAATTGCCTTATGCAGCTCATAAAAAACATCCAGATTTATTGGTCCATATTCGGGTTTCTTTTGAAACTATGTTAGAACGGATCAATAAACGGGGACGGGAATATGAACAGTTATCCTTTGATCCTACCTTGTATGACTATTATCAAGAATTGAATCTACGGTATGATCAATGGTATGAAGAATACCAAGAAAGTCCAAAAATCCAAATCGACGGCGATCAATTCAATTTTGTTGAAGATCCAGAAGCAGCCCAAAAGGTATTAGCGATGGTCGACGAAGCACTGGCAAAAGTGCGCAAATAAAGCAACAGCTGGAGTCCAGCCCATAAAAGTGGGGATTCCAGCTGTTTTCTTTTATAATAGAAGAAAGCGAACATGTAACGTGTGGAGGGAAACCAGTGGAAAAAAAACGATTTTACAATGGCCGTTATGAATGGATTCAAGTGGATCAACAAGACAGTAGCAGTATTGCGCGTTTACAAAGACAGCACCAGTTGACTGATGAGATGTTAACTTACTCATTAGACAAGAATGAACGTGCCCGTGTGGAGTTCGATACTGATGATCAAGCATTGTTGTTGGTGTTCAACGTACCTCAACAAGAAAAGAAAGACAATCATTTTGAAACAAGTCCGATGACGTTTATCTTAAAAAAAGATCGGCTGTTTACTTTTTCTTCGAGAAATACACAATATGTGATTCCGATGATGGAACGGATACTCGTGCAAAATCCTTTGCAAACACCGATTCATTTTCTTTTTAATAGTCTTTTTTTGATCTCAGGAACTTTTTTTCCTTTAGTCGAAGAAGTCAATAGCGATCGCGTGCATCTCAATCAACGGCTGCGGGAAAAGACCACCAATAAAAATTTGTTGGAGATGTCTGACTTGGAGATCGGACTCGTTTATCTGGTTTCGGCAACGAAACAAAATGCCGTTTTATTAGAACAGATCAAAGCTTTGTCGTTCTTTCGTTTAATGGACGACAATGAAAAAGAGCAGTTGGATGATGCACTGATCGAAGCGAAACAAGCCGTTGAAATGACTCAGTTAGCGTTTCAAATTCTGGAACAATTGTCAGGTACGTACAATAATTTGTTGAACAACAACTTGAACGACACGATGAAATTCCTGACTGTTTGGTCGTTGTTGCTGACGGTACCATCGATCGTTACCAGCTTCTTTGGCATGAACGTTCCATTGCCCTTCACGAATACCGTGTTTGGCTGGGGAATCGCTCTGCTGATCAGTTTAGTCTTGTCAGGATGGATGTTGATTGCACTCTGGCGCAGAATCAAGTGATGCTTCAGTCAATCACTAGACCTAACCCCGCTGCAATCACTAATGCTTGTTCTTGGTCAACGATCAATCCCCGCAACAATTCTTGCGAAAGAGCGATTTTCTGGAAAGGATTGGTCCGCAGATCCAGCTGATAGAGTTTGGTTCGGAACCAATTACTGTTTGTAAGCTGATTGTGCTGCAACTGGAGATTTTTCCATTGGACTTCGTAAAATTCTGTGTCATTCAGCTGGCACTCTGCAAAGCGGATCGTTTTGAGATTGGTGTTGCTGAAGGAAGCAAAATTGCCGACGCAAGATTCAAATGTACAGTCACGAAAATAACTTTCTGCAAAATTTGTACCGGTCAGCTTGCAGTTTTTGAAGTGTACTTGATGAAAGCTAGCGCCCAAACATTCCATGTTGGAAAAGTCGCAGTTTTCAAAGAAAACATTTTGGCATTCCCAATGCTCTAGTCTTGTCTTTTGCATGGTGACCTTTTTCAAGTGGCACTGTTTTAAAATGAGACCCGTACAAGCGTCATAACTGGCATCAGTTTCTGTAAAAAAAGCTTGTTCAAAAATTTCTTCATCTTCAAGATAAAAATCTTTTGTTTCTGAGTATTCAATAATCGGTAAAAGAGGATCCGGCTGCTTTTTTTTCATTTTGCACCTCAAAATTTTGTTTTTTTAATAGTATACCATGAAGTGATGCTTCAGTCAATCACTAGACCTAACCCCGCTGCAATCACTAATGCTTGTTCTTGGTCAACGATCAATCCCCGCAACAATTCTTGCGAAAGAGCGATTTTCTGGAAAGGATTGGTCCGCAGATCCAGCTGATAGAGTTTGGTTCGGAACCAATTACTGTTTGTAAGCTGATTGTGCTGCAACTGGAGATTTTTCCATTGGACTTCGTAAAATTCTGTGTCATTCAGCTGGCACTCTGCAAAGCGGATCGTTTTGAGATTGGTGTTGCTGAAGGAAGCAAAATTGCCGACGCAAGATTCAAATGTACAGTCACGAAAATAACTTTCTGCAAAATTTGTACCGGTCAGCTTGCAGTTTTTGAAGTGTACTTGATGAAAGCTAGCGCCCAAACATTCCATGTTGGAAAAGTCGCAGTTTTCAAAGAAAACATTTTGGCATTCCCAATGCTCTAGTCTTGTCTTTTGCATGGTGACCTTTTTCAAGTGGCACTGTTTTAAAATGAGACCCGTACAAGCGTCATAACTGGCATCAGTTTCTGTAAAAAAAGCTTGTTCAAAAATTTCTTCATCTTCAAGATAAAAATCTTTTGTTTCTGAGTATTCAATAATCGGTAAAAGAGGATCCGGCTGCTTTTTTTTCATTTTGCACCTCAAAATTTTGTTTTTTTAATAGTATACCATGTTTTGAGCGATGCCTTTTGCAGTGCAAAGATGTTTGATGGATAGATTGTGAATTTAATTCAATAGGCTAACTTTAGCTGCTGAAATAGCAAGGTTTTATGAAAAAATAAATACGCTTATATTCACAAGGTTATGAATTGTTTTAAGAAAAATCTTCATTTCAGAAGCATAATTCAAGGATAATTCGGCAATAACCAGTAAAAACTGTCATTTTTTTAACGGTTTGCGAAAATCTTGATAGTTTTTAAATTCACAATGTAGCTATAATGAAACCATAAACAAAAGGGGGAAATTTTTCCATGACAAAAACAGTGATTATTGGTGCGAACCACGCAGGGATTGCCGCAGCAAATACCTTATTAGACAATTACCAAGATCAAGAAGTTGTAATGATCGATCGGAATACAAACCTCAGTTACCTTGGTTGTGGGACTGCATTATGGGTTGGACGTCAAATCGATTCGTATGAAGGCTTATTCTATACAAAACGGGAAGATTTTGAGGCAAAGGGAGCAAAAATCTATATGGAAACAACTGTTGACCATATTGATTTTGAGAAAAAAACGGTTCATGCAGTAACAAAAGATGGTGAAGAAGTGGTAGAAACATATGACAAACTTGTTTTAGCAACAGGTTCAGTACCAATTTCGCCAAAAGTACCTGGTCGTGATTTAGCCAATA
This sequence comes from Enterococcus sp. 125944, assembly GCF_051909435.1. Taxonomy (NCBI): domain Bacteria; kingdom Bacillati; phylum Bacillota; class Bacilli; order Lactobacillales; family Enterococcaceae; genus Enterococcus; species Enterococcus sp. 125944. Next base: position 76,695 of record NZ_JBQASY010000012.1, read on the forward strand.
TTCATTTCTTGAAGAGATTCCAAGATGGCCAATCTGTGGATAAAGAACTAGCAGCTGAAGAAGTAAAAAATGTTGCTGTCATCGGGGCCGGCTATATTGGAGTGGAAATTGCAGAAGCTGCAAAACGTCGTGGTAAAAACGTTCTTTTATTTGATGCCGCTAACCGTGCATTACCAAACTACTATGACAAATGGTTCACGGATGACATGGATCAAAACTTAGCAGAGCATGGGATCGAATTGCACTTTGGTGAATTAGCTCGAGAATACAAAGGAACCGACAAAGTAGAAGCAGTGGTAACGGATAATGGAGAATATCCAGTGGATCTTGTGATCAATGCGATCGGCTTCTTGCCAAACAATACATTAGGCAAAGAGCACTTGGAACTATTTACGAATGGTGCCTACTTGGTAGACCGTCACCAACAAACAAGTGACCCAGATGTTTTTGCGGTTGGAGACTGTGCAACGGTTTATTCAAATGCATTGCAACAAACGACCTACATCGCTTTAGCAACAAATGCCGTTCGCTCAGGGATCGTAGCTGGCCATAACATTGGCGGTACATCATTGGAATCAACTGGGGTCCAAGGATCAAACGGAATCTCAATCTTTGGTTACAACATGGTTTCTACCGGTCTTTCCGTAGAAGCAGCAGAACGTAACGGTGTGAAAGTGAAGTATTCAGATTATGAAGATACGCAAAAACCTGGATTCATGAAAGAAAACGATACCGTGAAAATCCGGATTGTTTACGAAGAAGAATCACGTCGGGTGATTGGTGCCCAAATGGCATCACGTACTTCAGAAATCGCTATGGGAATTCACATGTTCTCATTAGCAATTGAAGAAGGTGTAACCATCGACAAGATGAAATTACTTGATATCTTCTTCTTACCACACTTCAATCAACCATACAACTACATCACAATGGCTGCATTGAAAGCTGAATAATAAATAGCTGAGGGAGCTGTGACAAAAATCTTGTCGCAGCTTCTTTTTTCAAATAAACGATTAGAAGTAGCTTCTTTGGAACCAAGCCGAAACTTCAGGTGGCTGGTCACTTTTGTTAAGCGCTCTTTTTTGAAATAATCATGAAAATCATTGACAAGAACTAAAAAAAGCAGTATACTATAAAAGTTGAGAAATTAAAGCAGAAGCACCCGCTTCTCGCCTGAGTGACTGTATCGCTGGGCAGAATAGGATTCCTACATTTTGTGTATGGAGTACGTGCGGGTTCGTGAAGAACTCGTTTTTTTTATTGTCTGATTTCGAATCGACAAGCTTTTCTTTCTCTCAAAAAACTCGGAGGTGAATGACCATAGCAAAGGATATGATGGTAAACGACGGCATTCGTGCACGTGAATTGCGTTTGATTGATCAAAACGGCGAACAACTTGGTGTAAAGAGTAAAGCTGAAGCATTGCAAATTGCAGAACGAGCAAACCTTGATGTGGTATTGGTGGCACCAAATGCGAAACCACCGGTAGCAAGAATTATGGATTACGGAAAATATCGTTTTGAGCAACAGAAGAAAGACCGTGAAGCTCGTAAAAAACAAAAAGTAATCAACATTAAAGAGGTTCGTTTAAGTCCAACGATCGACGTCAATGATTTCAACACAAAGTTGCGTAATGCACGTAAATTCCTTGAAAAAGGGGACAAAGTAAAAGCTTCGATCCGTTTCAAAGGCCGTGCCATTACCCATAAAGAGATTGGTCAGAAAGTGTTGGATCGTTTGGCTGAAGAAACAGCTGATTTAGCATCCGTTGAACAAAAACCAAAAATGGATGGACGCAGCATGTTCTTAGTATTATCGCCAAAAAATGATAAATAATGACTCACTGAGTTTCAGTTTAAAGTCAGATAACGAAAGATTTTGAGGAGGAAATTAGTTATGCCAAAACAAAAAACACACCGCGGATTAGCAAAACGCGTAAAACGTACTGGCGGCGGCGGATTGAAACGCTTCCGTGCATTTACTAGCCACCGTTTCCACGGTAAAACAAAAAAACAACGTCGTCAATTGCGTAAAGCTTCTATGGTTTCAGCTGGCGATTACAAACGTATCCGTCAACAATTAGCACGCATGAAATAATTGCGTCCCAGGCTTTACAAATTCAAACAACTATCGATTTTCATATTAGGAGGAATTATACATGGCACGTGTTAAAGGTGGAACAGTAACTCGTAAACGTCGTAAAAAAGTGCTAAAATTAGCAAAAGGTTACTACGGTTCTAAACACACTTTATTTAAAACAGCAAAAGAACAAGTAATGAATTCATACAACTACGCATACCGCGATCGTCGTCAAAAGAAACGCGACTTCCGCAAATTGTGGATTGCTCGTATCAACGCAGCGGCTCGTATGAATGGCTTAAGCTACTCAAAATTGATGCACGGTTTGAAATTAGCTGAAATCGACATCAACCGCAAAATGTTAGCTGACTTGGCTGTAAACGATGCAACAGCATTTACTGCATTGGCTGACCAAGCAAAAGACGCTTTAAACAAATAAACTCACGTTGTTCTACAACGATTGAACCCGCTCAATGAGCGGGTTTTTTGTTTCTTCCGCTAAGCAAAATACCAAATTCGCTTGACTAATGGTATAGTAGTCTACAATGAAATCGGATTCCTGTTAAGGCTGGGAGGATATCAAATGAAACTAGTAACGAGGAATGAAGTATTGGAAGAATCAAAGGCAGTCCTAAAAATCATCGCGGGTAATAGTTTGTTGGGATTTGCTTATGCGAAATGGATGAAACCTAATGGGATCATCAATGGTGGTGTCACTAGTATGGCGATGATTTTAGAAAAGGTGACCAATGTACCGATCGTTTATTTGACATCTGGTATTACGACCCTTCTGCTGGTTTTTTGTTGGCTATTTTTAGGAAAAGCCAATTTTTTCAAGTCCATTATCAGCAGTGTTTTTTATAATTTATTTTTTGCTCTTTTTTATTATATGAAGATTGATTTTCAAGTAAACCTAATGCTTGATTTCTTATTTGCGAGCTTGTTCATAGCGGTAGGGTACTATTGCTGCATCACGGCTAACGCTTCAACTGTTGGGATGGATGTGATTGCCATGGCTATCAACAAAAAGCGGCCTGATTTTAGTATTGCTCGGGGTATCCGCTATATCAACTTTATGGTATTAATATTAGGATTTTTGACTTATGGCTTCAAATCAGTAGTAATTGGATTACTATTTAGTTTTGTCAATTCTTATCTATTAGATTTTTTGTTGAAAAGAAGCAGTCGGTGATCTATTTGGTGATTCTTGCTTCCTTTCATCCGCAATAAAAACGACAAACTAACAGTATTGATCCAATTCAAATTGGGGTTATTTCATTAATTGACTCGCCTCATAAATCTCTTGTTTATACGGAGATTTATGAGGTTTTTTTTGTTTTTTGTCTATCAACGAATAGAGAGAAACCGTTAAAAATGCGCAATATGACAAAATAAGTTGATTTATTTTGAATTTTGTCTTTTTCATAAACAGGTCAATAAGTGAAAGAGATTTCTCGATCCCAAATCATGTGATTTTTAACACATATTTCAGAAAAAAACGAAGTTAAATGTCCTTATTTATTAAAAAAATGCTCAAGTCTGAGATAAAAATCGCTTTTATCCATTCATTTCCAGGCGCAAAATGATAAGAATTACTCCTTTTTTAAAAAGATTACTAAGTAAGAATGAAACTCAAATACTTATTTTTTGAAAGGATTTTGTCAGTTCCTAATAGCGAAAATATCCGATAATCTGTTTAGATAATCTTTGCACTTTTTTAGGAGTGATCTTTATGTAAAACGAAAATGTTGGATTGGTTGTTTAGGCATGTGTAGGTTAGGAAAGATTTAAAAAAATATGAAAGAAGGTACAGAAATGAAACGAAAGAAAAAATTAGTTACAAAGTTCGTTGTTGCAACAACTCTTTTCACAGCAGGTAGTTTGGTGGTTCCAGCTGTTGGCACTTTATCTGCCTATGCAGCGACTACAGGTCCTGTTGCAGATAATACTAGCCCTCGTTCCATTACACTTTGGAAATATGAAGTGAAAGATCTATCTGAACTGGGTGATCGTGGCGATGGAGAAAAGGATGATACAGTTACAAAGTAGCCGTTAGCAGGGATCAAATTCCGCATACAACGGGTAACGGTAATCGGTGATGCTGCTTTAACGAATCCATTAGATCAAAAAGAAGGAACCGATTATACGATTGACAACACATTTACTGCTCAAACAGTAACGACAGGAGCAGATGGGTCTGTCAAAGCGAATTTGGGTAGCGGCAATGCGGCAGATGGCATTTATTTAGTTACCGAATTAGAAGATGACCGTGGTGTCTCTCCTGCCGTTGCAAAACCAGCAGATCCATTCTTTGTGCAAGTACCTCAAACGGACCGTGATGATCTAGGCTCATTAATCTATGATGTAGTCGTTCAACCGAAGAACATTATGGAATCTTTGCTTGAACCAGATAAGACCGTTGAAGAAGGAAAAGGTTTCTCCAATAAAGCAGGAAATCATTTCACTTGGGAAGCCAATGCCACTCTTCCAAGCGGACTCTATCAAATTGCAGCGAAAGACATGGTTATTACACCAGTTTATGACAAAGATGGCAATCAAGTTGCGGATATTCCAGTCTCTGCAGGCGACGAAATTTACGCTGACTACTATACGATTCGCGATACATTGAACGAAAAGATTTTGTTGGATGGGTTAACTGTTAATACGAAGACAGATTCCAGTGACTGGGTAGCACTTGAATTTGGCACAGATTATACCGTCTTAGACTAGATAAGCATCATTTCCATTGTTTCGCGCGGGAATGTGCTATACTAGATGCTTGTAATCGCACCAAGAACCGGTGCTTGAAAGAAGGAGCATAAGAAATGAAAAATTTAAAAGTTCAAGACCTGATTGCTGTCGGGATATATACAGCTATTTATTTTTTATTGATGAGTTTTTGTCTGCTGATTTTACGGTTTGTTATTCCAGGATTTCATAATTTATTCATTCCAGCCGTTACAGCACTTTTTTCTGGGGTCATTTATCTATTGATGTTGAATAAAGTACCAAAGTTTGGCGCGATCACCATCATGGGCAGTGTGGTAGGTCTCTTTTTTTTGATTTCAGGTCACTTTCCGCTAGCCTTTATGCCGAATATTTTATGTGCAGTACTGGCAGATACGATTCAGTATAAAAGCAAGTGGAAAGGAAGTCTCAAGACAACTATTAGTTATACCGTATTCAGCTTTGGTTTAATGGGTCCCATCTTGCCATTGTGGTTCATGAAAAATGCGTATATTGATTCGCTAGTTGCTCGTGGAAAAGACCAAAGCTATATTGCAGGGGTCTTTGCTCATACTTCCACAGCGATGCTGGTGATTTGCGGGCTCGCTGTACTGGTTGCTTCGATTGTCGGGATAGGCCTCGGTGCTCGTCTATATCAAAAACATTTCCAACCAACGTTGCATCAAACAAACGGGAGATCGATGTGACTAGGCTCTCACTTGACCCCAGATGCAAATTATTTGTGACATTCTTTGCAAGTGTCACATTGATGATTTCATTGACGTGGACAAAAGAGTTGATTGTGATCAGCTTTTTGTTTATCTTGTTTCTACTTAGCGGTTTCTGGCGAAAGGGATTGTTGTTTTTCGGGCTGTTTCTATTATTGTCTTTGGTAGAAGGTTTTTTTGCAGGGCAAAACAATTCAATAGTAACCACCCTGCTGGATTTCTTTTCCGTAGGGTATCGCCGATTGTTACCGACGATCATGGCAGCCGTATTTGCGATGAGTGGGACGAAAATCAGTGAATGGTTAGCTGCTTTGCAAAAAATCCGCATTCCCTCGTTTTTGCTGGTACCGTTGGCCGTACTGTTTCGATTTTTTCCAACATTGTTGCAAGATGTCAAAAGTATTCGCCAAGCGATGCGCTTTCGCGGAATTGCTTTGAACGGCTGGTCCTATGTAAGACATCCTCTACAGACGGTGGAGTATTTTTTGATTCCTTTATTGATGTCTGCAGAAAATACTGCCACAGAATTGTCAGCGACCGCGTTAGTAAGAGGCCTGTCGGCTAAAAATCCTCATACATCGGTTTATACACTGCGGTTGAAACTTGCTGATTATGTAGTGTTTGGTACTGTGTTACTACTTATTTTTTTGTTTGTAAGGATGTGAAGGAATGATCACCATCGAAAAACTATCTCTTAAACGGGGCACCCAGCAGGTATTGAAAGATGTCTCTTGTCAGATTTTTGCTGGTGAAGTCGTCGTGTTATGCGGCCAAAGCGGTAGCGGTAAGTCAACCTTGTTGAATGTTCTCAATGGCTTGATTCCTGAACTATATCCAGCAGAAATGACGGGGGCTGTTCAAGTGGCAGGGGATTCTTTGCCGACGGAAGACTTTCCCGCCTACGCCAGAAAAATCGGTGTTGTTTTTCAAAATCCCAAAACACAATTTTTTACAACAGATGTTTATTCTGAACTGGCGTTTACAATGGAAAATGCAGGGATAGAGCCAGTAGAAATACGAAAACGGATCAAAGAAGCGGCAGAACAATTTTCTTTGTCAGAATTGTTGGATGCAAGTGTTTTCGAACTGTCTGGTGGCGAAAAGCAGCGAGTAGCAATCGCTTGTGCAACGATGCTTTCTCATGATCTCTTTTTGTTCGATGAACCTTCCAGTAATCTTGATGAAGAAGCACTACAAAAAATTGCCGCAGCGATCCGCCTTTTGAAAGAGCAAGGGAAGACGATCGTCATTGCAGAGCACCGATTGTCCTACTTGACGGGGATTGCGGATCGTTACTTATTACTAGCAGAAGGGCGCTTGGTCACAGAGTATACCAGTGAAGCATTGCTTTCTCATACCCCGCAACAGATTCACAATCTCGGATTAAGGCGGATCAACGAGCCGCAGTTCGAGTTGGCAATCAACGAAACAGAGGGAGCGAGTTTCTCAGCTGATCTGATTGCGACGAATCTCCAAGTCACTTATCGACGCCAACAGCAACCAGCTCTTGATATTGCGAAACTTGTTGTGCCTACGCGACAAGTCGTGGGTTTGATTGGCCCGAACGGTGCTGGCAAATCGACATTGTTTCAAGTGTTCGCTGGCTTAAAAAAATGTTCAGCAGCTCAATTTTGGCTGCATGGTCAACCAATCAATCAAAAACAGTTATTGCGAGAAAGTTTTCTGGTTATGCAAGATGTGAACCTGCAGCTTTTTTTTGAATCTGTCGAAAAAGAATTGTTGGCAAAAGCTGCCAGACCGGAACGTTTTGAACAAGTCGTGACTTTGTTGGAACTAGAGCATTTACTGCGAAGACATCCACAATCTTTGTCCGGTGGCGAAAAGCAGCGAGTCGCGATCGGCAGTGCATTGCTTTCAGGTAAACGCTTGTTGTTTTTCGATGAACCGACTAGCGGATTAGACCTGAAACAAATGGAAGAGGTCGGAAATCTGCTGCAGGAAGTTGCCAAAGAAGTCGATCTGTTAGCCGTGATCAGTCATGATAAAGAGTTTTTGGATGAAACCTGCCCTTACGTGATCCAACTCGAACAGGGAAAGTTAGTTGATACCTATCAGTTAGCGACAAATGGGGGATAAAAGAAAAGCGGAGTGAGCATTGGTTCACTCCGTTTTTGTCTGAACATGAAAAAATCTTCATGATCTTTTTCTTTCAATCCGTTAGGAAGTTTTTACAAAATCCGTTATGATAGAAGCAAAAATAGGAGGAGAGCAGATGGCCTTGAGAATCTTGATAGTGGAAGACGAAGAAAGTTTAGCCAGTTTTATCCAGACTGAGTTGACTTTTGAGGGGTACGACACGGTATGGGCCAAAGATGGCCAAGAGGCATTGACCTTGTTCAATCAGCAAACTGATCTGTTTGATCTGATTTTGTTGGATTGGATGCTGCCAATCTATGATGGCATCACGGTGGCGCGGCGAATTCGCAAAGAAAGCGATATTCCGATTTTGATGATGACAGCCAGAAATCAAACTGCCGATGTCGTGACTGGTCTTGACGTTGGCCTAGATGATTATTTAACGAAGCCCTTTGAAATCGAAGAACTGTTTGCCCGGATTCGCGTGATTGAGCGACGGTTGCAGCGGGAAGCCCAACAGCAAAAGAACCAACAAAATCAGTTGGTGGTAGGCGAGTTGATGATGGACATCGCCAAACACTTGGTCCAGGTTGCCGGAGAGACCATTGAATTGACTCCTAAAGAGTTTGGAATCTTATATGAGTTGATGAATGAACCAGAAGTAGTCAAAACCAGAGATGAGCTATTGAATGAGATTTGGGGGTATGAATACGATGGTCAAACAAATGTGGTAGATGTTTATATTCGCACCCTTCGCAACAAGCTGGATGTCTGCGGTAAAGGGAAAATGATCGCAACTGTTCGGGGATTAGGCTATGTGTTGAGGACCGCCCATGAAGAATAAGTTCGCCAACCCACGCAGAAAAACTGCCCAGTTTCAATTAACGAGCCGCTTTTCTTTGATTCTATTTGGTCTGTTGATTCTCTTCAATGTATTGTTTATCTTGTTATCCGTAGGGTATTTGTTTGAACATATCGAAAATCGTGCGAGCAATATTCTTGAGGCTATCGAAAACGGGGAAGCTTCAGGGGATGACTGGAATGATCTAGTCAATGCCTATGTTTCGGCAGATGAAGAAGATGCCTTGCAAGTGATCTTAGCTGATGGCAGTGTCATTTTATCAGAAGATGCAGCAGAGATTTTTGCCGAGATCAATCAAGGACGGATCATCCCATTTTTGGAGGGCATCGTCTTTACAGATGATGGTATCTATTATACGAAAACCCAAGAAATCGATAGGGATCAGGTGAAGATCGCCATCAATGGTGAGGACAGTGTGGAATTAGCCTATGGTCTCTTTATGATCAGCAGTTTCTTGAACCTGATCGCTGTAGTCGTTGGCAGTATATTGATTTATTGGAGCGTTGGGAAATGGAGCCGGAAATTAACAGGGATGGCGCAAGAAATTGCTGAAATCGAACAAAGCCAAAAAGGCGAATTGACGATTGTTGAAGAACCAATCGAGATTCGTTCTGTGGCGTTGGCTTTCAATAAACTACTGAAAGAACAGCGTGAGACGATCGCGCGAGAAAAACGGTTTGTTGCCGATGCTTCTCATGAGCTGCGGACACCTTTAGCCGCGATTCGCGGACATGTCCAATTGATCCAGCGGCGTGGAACCAAACACCCAGAAGTCATTCCTTCTTCACTGGCCTTTATCGATAAAGAATCGAAGCGTTTGGAAACATTGAGTAATCAACTGCTGGATTTGGAAAAAAACCAAACCCAAGAAATAAGTCTCGTTGATGTCTCGCAGATCGTGCGAGAAGAATGTGAAAAACAAGCAACGATCGTTCCGCAATCGATTGAATATTTTGTGGAAAACCAGTGTAGGAAGCAAGGGCACAAACGTGACTTCCAACAGATCATCCAAAATCTTTTAGAAAATGCAGCGAAGTATTCACCAGCAGATCAGCCCATTCATGTGAGACTGACACAAGATCAAACGCACTTGTCTCTAACCGTTGCCGACTTTGGTATTGGGATCCCCAATGATAAGAAAGCGTTGATTTTTGAGCGTTTCTATCGAGTGGAAGATTCTCGTTCCAGTCAAATTTCCGGTTCAGGAATCGGATTATCACTGGTAAAGCAGCTGGCCAACAAGTATCATGCTGAAATTACCGTCACGGATAATCAGCCGCAAGGCAGTGTCTTTAAAATTGATTTCCCAAGTGAAAGAGAAAGATGAAGATTTTTTTAGATTTTCTTCAAGCATTTTTGATTCTTTTTTCTGAAGGACTTGTTATTCTAAATATATAGAAAAAAGGAATAGACAATTAATTGGAGAAATGAAACATGAAAAAAACAACAATTTTGTTCGGAATCGCTGCCCTAGGATTATTGGCAGGATGTACACAAAATAACACTGGAAATTCTGAACCTGCACAAAACAGCAGTTCAAGCTCAGCAGTCGCATCATCAAATGAAACAACTTCTTCGCAAGCTGTGGACAGATCTTCAAGCAGTGCAGCCATCGCAAATGGCGGTTTGCCTACAGTGACAGTAGAAGAAGCCGTCCAAGTGTTCCAAAACAAATATCCAGATGCAGCAATCACATCGCTTGACTTGGATACTTCTTTTGGTAAGTACTTCTATCAAGTTGAAGGCGTAGACGACACGAATGAATTTGAACTAAAGATCGATGCAGAAACAAAAGAAACTTCTGAAGAAAGAACCGAAAAACTAGATGCGGACGAACAAAACGGTGTCAAAAAAGAAGCCGATCAATTGGATCTGACCAACTTGCTTTCATTGGAAGAGATTTCCGATAGTGCTGTGAAAGAAGCTGGCGGTGGACAAGCAACAGATTGGGATCTTGATAAAGAAATGAATGTGACTTATTGGGAAGTCAAAGTTGAAGACGGCAACAAAAAAACAAATGTTAAAATCAATGCGCAAACAGGAGAAATTTTAGAAACTGAACAAGATGACTAGCAAAAGCGATAAGCAATAAAAAAAGCAAGGCAGCGAATAATGAAACTTACGCCAGTAAGCGTTCTTTCGCTGTCTTGCTTTTTATTGATTTGGCTTTACTTCTGTGAGAGGTTTGACTCTTCCGCCTATTTTTGCTGCAAAGGCTTCCGACTGCTTCCGATCTTCAAAAATCCACAACTTGTCAGGTATTTTTTCACGAGTGCGACGACCATCTTTGCCAATGTAACCATGCAAGACTTTAACAACATACATTGTCATCATCCTCCCATAAAAATTACCTTTGATTATACAAAAAAGTGCTCTAAATGCAATTAATCTGTCTCGAGATTAATTTTTCGAGGCAGCCGATAATGTCGCATAATCTGAAAATACTTGATGGATCTCAGGAAAGCTGCGCTTCAAATGGACTAGGCGATAGGTCTCTTTACTCAAAAAACAATGTTTGGAAGCGCCAGTTGTGACTAACTGATTGTTGTCAGTTCTATAAATCTCATAACGAAAATCAAGTCGAGTACCGGTGTAATGATCGACGAGCACATCGATGCGTACTTGATCCTCATAACGGATCATTTCCTTGTATTGTGCATTGACTTCAAGAACGGGAACAATCAAACCCGCTTCTTCGATTTTATGGTATGGCAATTGTAAAAAGGCGAGCATATCTACTCGTGCTTCTTCGAACCAACGGATGTAATTTGCATGGTGAATGATTGCCATCTGATCGGTTTCATAGTAATGAGGTTGGCGGATATAGCCGGAATATAAGGACATCAGGGTTGCTCCTTTTCATAACTGTTTTCATCAGCATAATACAAAACAAGAGAAATGCAAAGTGCCTTCTCTTGTTTCGGGACTATTTAAATTCAGCAAACAGGTGATCAATCGCTTGATAATCGGTTGCGGATAAATGGATATCCAATGCCTGCGCGTTGTCAGCAACTTGACTGGCTTGTTTTGCACCTGGAATAACTGCTGCAACTGCAGGATTTTTCATGTACCAAGCCAACACAAGTTGAGGAATCGTTGCATCATAAGAGGCAGCGATTGGTCGCAATTGGTCGACAGCCGATACGATTTTTTTAAAGCGATCACCTTGAAAGTCCGGCTTTTTACTACGGATATCGTCGTTTGAAAAGGTCGTTTCTTGTGTGTACTTTCCAGTCAACAACCCGGATGCTAGTGGAAAGTACGGAACAAAACTGATTGAATGTTCAGCTAAATAAGGGAAAAGTTCTGATTCAGCTTGGCGATGGATCAAACTGTACTCATCTTCCACAACATCAACGTACCCTTCGGCATTGGCTTCTTTTAATTGTTCAAGTGTGAAGTTGGAGACACCGATCGCACGGATTTTGCCAGCTTCTTTCAGTTGATGCAATGCGCGAATCGCTTCTTCTTTAGGGGTGGTTTCATCTGGAAAATGAATATAAAATATATCCAGATAGTTGGTTTTTAAGCGTGTTAAAGCTTCTTCAACGGCTTGGGTCAGGAATTCCGGCGAATTATCTTTTTTGTTTGGTTCTTCTGGTCGATGAGCTGCTTTAGTGGCAATGATGACTTGATTGCGATCGAACGCTTCTTCTTGCAAGACATCACCGATCAGTTCTTCTGATCGACCTTCACCGTAAATATAGGCAGTATCAATCAAATTGATCCCATTGCGCAGCGCCGTCCGCACAATTTCCTTGCCTTCTTCTTCATCTAAATTTGGAAATAAATTGTGGCCGCCGATGGCATTTGCACCTAAGCCAAGGGAGCGTACATAGACTTGTGATTTGCCGATTTGAACATCTGTCATAAAGCAATTCCTCCTTCTAATCTCTTCTTTTAGTGTAAAGGAAAAACTTGAAAAACGATATTCATAAGTATTGAAAAAGCCTATGAAACAGCTTGACATTTCCAAAGGATTCTTGTAGTTTATAGATAATATCAAAAATCTGTGAAAGATCGAGTACGTCATTATTGGACCTTCAAAGAGAAAACTGCCATGGCTGCAAGCAGTTTAGGACAAATGTCGGAAAGACAATCTGGAGATGAACAGAAGAAAAGCTGTTCCGTGAACGAGCGTTAATCGAAAGGAGAATGAAAGTTCTCGAATTTTAGGTGGTACCGCGTGTAATAACTCGCCCTTGTGTAGAAAACAAGGGCGAGTTTTTTGCTGTGAATCACTGCGATTGACCTGCGAAGCAGGGCAGAGCAGATGATGAACAGTAGTAGGCGACCGGAGGGAGAGTAGTCACCGCTTTTCGAATCACTGCGATTGACCTGCGAAGCAGGGCAGAGCAGATGATGAACAGTAGTAGGCGACCGGAGGGAGAGTAGTCACCGCTTTCCGAATCACTGCGACTGGTCGAAGACTATGCAAGTCCTTCTTAGCGACAGCTTAGAAGCGACGGTAGGCGTAACGCAGAGTAGACGAGCAGATGATGAACAGAAAATCGTTTCCCACAATGGATCAAATCAGTATAGTTGTAATGAATACATACGATCGTTTTTGATCGATCGAAGATACCCACAATAGGAGGATGAAAACAGATGAGTTATCAACGTCCAAAAGGCACCAATGATATTTTACCAGGAGAATCCGAAAAATGGCAGTTTGTTGAAGAAACAGCCCGTTTGGTTTTTCGTGATTACCAGTACAATGAAATCCGCACACCGATTTTTGAACATTTTGAAGTGATTGCTAGAAGCGTTGGTGATACAACCGACATCGTTTCAAAAGAAATGTACGATTTCTATGACAAAGGAGAGCGCCATGTGACATTGCGTCCGGAAGGCACAGCGCCGATTGCTCGTTCTTATGTTGAAAATAAACTTTTCGGACCTGAATACAACAAGCCTTACAAAGTCTTTTATATTGGACCGATGTTCCGCTATGAACGGCCGCAAAAAGGTCGCTTACGTCAATTCCATCAAATCGGTGTAGAAGCATTTGGTTCCGCAAATCCTGCGACAGATGTTGAAACGATGGCGATGGCGATGGATTTCTTTAAACAATTAGGGCTAAGTCAACTTCGATTAGTGATTAACTCTTTAGGGGATAAAGAAACGCGTAAGAACTATCGTCAAGCACTGATTGATTATTTATCGCCTCATGAAGCAGAATTAAGTGAAGATTCAAAACGTCGTCTGCATGAGAATCCACTGCGGGTTTTAGATAGTAAAGACAAACGAGATCAACAGTTCGTTGCGGATGCTCCTTCGATCTTGGACTATTTAAGTCCGGAAGCTAAAGCCCATTTTGAAACAGTCATCACGATGTTGGATGCTTTGGACATTCCTTATGAGATTGATTCAAATATGGTCCGGGGACTGGATTATTATACCCATACTATTTTTGAGATTATGAGTGAAGCGCCAAAAATGGGGGCGCAAGCTACGATCTGTGCGGGTGGACGCTATGACCATCTGGTCGAAGAATTAGGCGGCCCACAAACGCCAGGTTTCGGTTTTGCGATGGGCTTAGAACGTCTATTGATCACAATGGAAGCAGAAGAAGTCGTTATTCCAGCATTGAACGAATTAGATGCTTATGTTGTTGGTCTAGGAGAAGCAACCAATTTGGAAGCATTGAAAGTCGTTCAGGCGATCCGTAATTTTGGCTTTTCGGCAGATCGTGATTTTATGAATCGGAAAGCAAAAGCGCAGTTCAAATCGGCAGATAAGCAAGGGGCGCGTTTGGTGCTGACCCTAGGTGAAAATGAATTAGCTGAACAAGTGATCAACATCAAATCGATGGCAAGCCGGATCGAGAAACAATTTAAGTTAGCCGATCTGTATGATCATTTTGATGAAATCTATGATGAAATGACTACAATCTTAATCAAGCAAGGAGAAGAAGAATGAGCAAACGTACAGTATATTGTGGGCGCGTCTCAGAAGCCCATTTAGATCAAACCGTTACTTTAAAAGGCTGGGTCCAAAAACGTCGTGACTTAGGCGGAGTGATTTTCATTGATTTGCGGGACAGAGAAGGGATCGTGCAAGTTGTCTTTAATCCGGAAGTATCCAAAGAAGCATGGGCGATTGCAGATACTTGCCGCAGCGAGTATGTGCTAGAAGTGACAGGTCAAGTCATCAATCGAGCACCGGAAGCAATCAATCCTAAGATGAAAACCGGGCACTATGAAGTGATGGTCAGCGAGATCACTATTTTGAATACAGCCAAAACACCTGCATTTTCGATCGAAGATGATCAAATTGTAGGAGACGAAACGCGGTTGAAATATCGTTATTTGGATTTACGCCGTCCCAAAATGACTAAGAATATCATGATGCGGGCAAAAACGACACAAGTGATTCGTCATTTCTTGGATACCAATGACTTTCTAGATATCGAAACCCCTTATTTAGCGAAATCAACACCAGAAGGCGCCAGAGATTATCTCGTTCCTTCCCGGGTTTACCCTGGTCATTTTTATGCATTGCCACAATCGCCACAAATTTTCAAACAATTATTGATGGGTGCTGGATTCGATCGTTACTATCAAATCGTCCGTTGCTTCCGGGATGAAGACTTGCGGGGAGACCGTCAGCCTGAATTTACCCAAGTCGATATTGAAACAACCTTTTTGACGGCGGAAGAGATTCAAGCTTACACGGAGGAACTGTTAGTCAATGTCATGCGTGAAGTCAAAGGGCTAGAAGTAACTACGCCGTTTCCGCGAATGACTTACGATGATGCCATGGCACGTTATGGCAGCGACAAGCCAGATACTCGGTTTGACATGGAATTGATTGATTTGTCCGAAACCGTTAAAGATGTTGATTTCAAAGTTTTCCAAATGGCGCTTGAAAATGGCGGTGTGGTGAAAGCATTGAATGCGAAAGGTGCTGCGGATAAATATTCCCGAAAAGATATGGATAATTTGGGACATTACGCAGGACAGTTTGGTGCGAAAGGGTTAGCATGGGTCAAAGTAGAAGAAGATGGCTTAAAAGGACCAATCGCAAAATTCTTGACTGACGCTGCAGCATCGATCATTGCTGCTACGAATGCAGAAGTGGGCGATATCCTAATGTTTGGTGCGGATAAGTTTGAGATCGTTTCGGCGGCTTTAGGAGCAATCCGCAGCAAGTTAGGAAAAGAATTAGGCTTGATCGATGAAAGCAAGTTCAATTTCTTATGGGTAACAGATTGGCCACAATTTGAATACGATGCAGAAGCTGGCCGCTATGTCTCTGCTCACCATCCATTTACGATGCCTAAAGAAAAAGATGTACCCTTGTTGGCAACTGATCCTGCAAAAGTGTATGCGGAAGCTTATGATATCGTCTTGAACGGTTACGAGCTTGGCGGTGGGTCTCTCCGGATCCATCAGCGGGATGTTCAAGAACAAATGTTTGAAACCCTTGGTTTTTCTCGCCGTGAAATGGAAGAACAATTTGGTTTCTTGCTGACGGCATTAGACTATGGGTTCCCACCACATGGCGGAATCGCACTAGGCTTGGATCGTTTAGTGATGTTGCTGGCTGGTGAAGAAAACATCCGTGAAGTGATCGCATTCCCTAAAAACGGGAAAGCCGCCGATCCAATGTCACAAGCGCCAAGTAAAGTGGCGCCGCTGCAATTGTTCGAATTGAATATTGATGTCACGACAGTTGAAGAAGACTAAGTAAAAAGAAATGAACAAGTAAAGAACAAACGAGCGAATGATGAATGAAAATAGACGATTAAGAAAATTCCATGAGAATTTGTCTATTTCTTTCATTGTTCGTTTCTTTTTTTACTATCTGAAGTATAATAAGAGCAAATCAACAAAGCGAGGCTCTTGAATGAAATGAATACCCTCTTTAAATGGCTGCCACACCCTGATTATGCCAACAAATTATCGTTTTCGATCGTCTACGCCATTTTATCGGCGATCGCAGTCAATTTTTTTTATCAACCCGGCAAAATCTATTCTAGCGGGATCACAGGGATAGCTCAAATTTTGACCACCGTTTCCACGGATTGGCTTGGATTCTATATCCCCGTCTCAGTCGCCCTATTGTTGCTGAATATTCCGCTTTTCTTTCTCGGCTGGTTCAAGATTGGTCATAAATTTACGATTTTCACAGGAATTACTGTAGTCCTAACATCTTTGTTCGTACAGATTCTTCCAGAAGAAACACTGACGACAGATCCGATGATCTGCGGGATTTTTGGGGGAGCCATCAACGGAGCCGGTATTGGTTATGCGCTAAAAAGCGGACTTTCCTCTGGCGGCCTCGATTTTGTAAGTATCGCGATCCGGAAACGTACGGGGAAAACCATCGGGTCCATCTCGATTTTTTTCAATATTGCCATCATGTTTGCTGCGGGCATCCTGTTCGGCTGGCAGTATGCGCTATATAGTGCCATTGCGATTTTTGTCAGTGGTAAAGTCACCGATGCTGTTTTTACCAAGCAAAAGAAAATGCAGGTAACGATTATTACGAGAATTCCTGAAGAAGTCATCCATACGATCCAGAAAAGTCTGCGCCGAGGAATTACGATCATCAATGAAGCAGAAGGAGCCTACAAGCATGATAAACAGACAGTATTATTGACTGTCGTTACACGCTTCGAGTTGCCGATGTTACGTTCTGCCATGAAAGAAGCAGATCCCAAGGCATTTGTCAGTATTGCTGAAAATGTACAAATATTGGGTCGTTTTTATGAAGAAGAATTATAGGAGAGCTTGAATCAAAGCGTTTCGTGATGAAATGCTTTTTTCTTTTTGTAAAAATTAATTTTTTTAGAAAATAGAGTATTCTTGCTAGCTTTCTTGTTGCTTTATCTGGTAAATTATGAAGAAATGGGTCATTATTTTTTAATGGTTCCACATTGACTGTTTCTTACGAAAACAGTTGATCAAAAAAAAGAAAAGTGGTTGGAGAATGAACAAACGGTTAAAAACAAGCCGCTATATCACTGGTTTCGACGGTATCCGTACATTAGCCGTGATCGGCGTTATCTTATATCATTTATTACCTACTCAAATGCGAGGCGGGTATTTAGGAGTTCCTGTTTTTTTTGTAGTTTCTGGTTATTTGATCACCGATTTGCTTCGACAGGAGTGGGACCAGAACGGTCGTATTGCTGTCAAAGATTTTTATGTCCGCCGGATGAAACGACTGTATCCTGGCATGGTGGTGATGCTGCTTCTGTCTGCTGCCTATATTACATTGTTCCAGCGGAATTTACTGAATAATCTGCGGGGAGTCGTCGTCAGCAGTCTCTTGTATGTCAACAACTGGTGGCAGATCAATCACGGTCTTTCTTATTTTGACCGATTCGGCAATGAATCTCCCTTTACGCATCTATGGTCTTTGGCTGTTGAAGGACAGAATTATTTGATTTGGCCGTTACTCTTTATTTTATTGATGAAGTTAGTCAAAAATCGTGGGACGATTTTTAAAATCGTGATCGGCTGCTCGTTACTTTCGGCTCTTTTATTAGCGATCTGGTATTCACCAGGGGCAGACCCTACTCGAGTTTATTATGGTACCGACACGCGTTTGTTTTCGATTTGGATGGGAAGTGCGCTGGCTTTCATTTGGCCCAGCACCCATTTAAAAAAAGAAATTCCGAAGAAAGCGAAGCGGGTATTGAACCTAGCTGGTGGTCTTTCTTTTATTGGTTTAGTGATAACATTTTTTGTGCTAGATGATCATCTTTCCTTTGTTTATTACGGAGGAATGCTGCTAGTCAGCTTGCTTTGTACGATCTTGGTGGCGGTCACTGCCCATCCTGGAGCTAGTCTGAACCGTTGGCTGACAAATCCGTTATTCAGTTACATCGGCAAGCGGAGTTATGGGATTTATTTGTATCAGTTCCCTGTGATGATTTTTTATGAAGCAAAGATTGGGAATGTCGGCGAAAATGTTCTCCTGCATACATTGATTGAGATTGTATTGATTCTCTTGATCAGTGAATTGTCCTATCGGTTTATCGAAAATCCGTTGCGGAAATTTCACTACAAAGATACTTTCCGCACGGTGCGCAATTGGTTTAGTAAACCAGTGATCAGTCGACAAAAACCTTGGCTGCTTCCAGGACTGCTTGTTTCCTTAGTTGCTCTTTATGGAATAGCTACCGCTCCGGTGAATTATGTAGATGCGCAACAGCAGCAGTTAAAAGAAAATATTGCTGCCAATAAAAAAGCGGCAGAACAGACACAAAAAAATGCGAATGGCTCGGATACAGAAAGTACAGGAGACAATTCTTCAAAGGCAACGGAAGCCGAACAATCAGTAATGGAAAAATATGGGTTGACAGAAGCCCAGGTGAAGAAGGCTGAAGAGCTGGAAATTACCGCTTTTGGTGATTCTGTTATGCTGGATGCCACTGCCGACTTGCAAGAAATTTTTCCCAAAGCTGTCGTTGATGGGGATGTGGGACGACAATTGTATGAGAGTCCGGAACTGATCAAAGCGTTGAAAGAAAAAGATTTGTTACGAGATACGGTATTGATCGGTCTAGGAACGAATGGGTCCTTTACAGAAACCCAATTCGATAATTTGATGAAAGAAATTGGCGATCGCAAAGTCTATTGGATCAATGTGCGGGTACCTACGCAAAGATGGCAAAATGAGGTCAACAGCATGCTGGAGAAAATGGCTGCTAAATACGACAATATGACATTGATCGATTGGTATGATTTAAGTAATGAACATGAAGAGTGGTTCTATGAAGATCGAGTTCATCCAAATCCTGATGGCATGTTGCAATATTGTACACTAGTTTCTCAAGCTATTTTGCAATAATGGCGTTGACTATTTCTTAGAAAAATAAACTAACCGAGAGGTCTCAAGCACAGATTCTTGTTTATCTTCAAGAATCGCAAGAGATCTCTCGGTTTTTTGTATCGCCTTTCCTAAGTGGAATGAGGATCTTTATCCAATCGTTGCAACAAGCGTTTCAAACAACAATGCACTGGAAGCGGCACCTGGATCGATATGTCCGATTGCCCGCTCGCCTAAATAAGAAGCACGGCCTTTTTTAGCGACTAGGTCTTTTGTATGTTCTTTGGCTTCCTCGATTTGTTCTTTAGTCAGACTGCCGTTTTTTAACGCTGCGGCAACGGGTTGCCAGACATCGACCATCGTTTTGTCTTCGAATTCTGCTTTGCCTCGAGCTTTGATCCCATTAAGCCCTTCTTCGATGATGCTTCCTAATTGTTCATACGAATCAATTGTTTCTAGTTCTTTTGTAGCTTTGGTCATGTTCATGAATGCTGAGCCATAAAGTGGACCTGAAGCACCACCAACTTTAGAGATCAATGCCATCGAGAGTACTTTGAATGTGTCTGTGATTGTTTTAGGCTGTTGTTTTGCGAATGCTTCTTGATAGGCTGCGACGCCGCGAGCCATATTGTTGCCGTGATCGCCGTCACCAATAGGGGTATCTAGATCACTTAAATAGCCTTTATTTTCCTCAATGGCTTTTGTAAATGCATTTAACCATTGTTGGGTCATCTCTGTTGTCATTTGCATTGAAAATTCCTCCTTTACCAAGCAATCGTTTCAACAGGTTCGTTGAGCGCATCCGTCGCATCGTTGTTACTGAAATCGATCATGGTCAATGATAGACCTTGCATATCGATAGAGGTCATATAGTTGCCGACTTTATGGAATGTGACAGAAATGTCTTTGTCTGCGAGCAATTTCTGTACATCGTTGGCAAAGACGAATTGTTCCATCAGCGGTGTACCACCCATGCCGTTGATCAAGACACCAACTTTTTTCGGTATTTGTTCATAATCAGCTAAAATTTTGTCCACCAATTCCTTGGCTAGCTCTTTCGATGGTTTCAATTTTTCCCGGCGATAACCAGGTTCTCCATGGATTCCCACGCCATACTCGATTTCATCATCTGCTAATTCAAAACCAGGTTTACCCACTTCTGGAACGGTTGCTGCTTTTAAGGCAACACCAATGGTTTTGATGGTCGGAACTAATGCTTCACCTAATTCTTTTAATTCAGTTAATGAACGTCCTTGACGAGCAAAAGCACCCAAAATCTTATGAACGAGAATGGTTCCAGCCACGCCTCGTTTTCCAGCAGTATAGGTACTGTTCTCGACGGCAATATCATCATCTACGACGACGATTTCAGCAGTGATGTCTTCCATCTCAGCCATATCTTTGGCCATTTCAAAGTTTAGGATATCTCCCGTATAGTTTTTAACGATCAAAAGCACGCCTTGCCCTTGATCGGCTTCTTTGATCCCAGTCAGGATCTGATCTGGTGTTGGAGAAGTGAAGACGTCTCCCAAGACGGCGGCACTCAACATACCATCACCAACAAACCCAGCGTGTGCCGGTTCGTGTCCGCTGCCTCCGCCTGAGACTAAGCCAACTTGTTCGTGGGTGGTGTTTTTTGCTACGACTCGGGAGTCTTCGACTTGATGAACCAGTTGCGGATAGCTGGCAACCAGACCAGCTAGCATTTCTTCGACGATCGCTGAAGGATCATTGATTATTTTTTTCATTATTGTTTCCATCCTTTCTCAGCTGCTTTTTGGGCTTCTGCTGTGATCTGGGATAGGTCATCACTGAATCCAGCGGTGATTGCTGCGGCAAAAGCACCTTCTACAAGCGGTGCATCAATCAAGTGATAGCGGGTTTGCTGTTCCGGTTCCAACATATCATAGGCTAGCTCTGCGTTTAGTATGGCACTACCCAAATCAGCAAAAACGAGAATCTGTTCGGCATCCGGAGACTGATTGACCGCTTCAACGATTTTTGTCGGATCAGACCCTAATTCGCCTTCAGCTGTTCCACCCAATGAAAAAAGAGTGACTGTTTCGCTGTCCGACATGTCTTCGATCATGGCTTTCAGTCCGTCTGTCAGTTGTTGACTGTGAGAAACAAGTAAAATACTTTTCTTCATTTCGATTCACCAACGCTTTCTTAAATAGATTCAGCGGCAGTAGACGAAACCGCCTTCACTAAAAGTATAACAAATTTTGTGAAACTTGCATGGATGACGATTGCTCCACTATATAAATAGAAAATAATTGAAGAACAGATAAAAAAACCGAGCAACTACAAATAAATATCCTTAATTAGGAGAATTTATCATAGTTGTCCGGAATCATTTTTTTCCATTGATCAAGCCGTAGCGTTTTGCTCTAGCCGGCGGGTGATCTGTGTTGCAAGGGCAGATAGCCCCCACTGCAATAAGCAGTTGATCGCCATCAATCCAACAAAGATTGGCAAGGTGATGCTAGTCAAAAAGCCTACTTCTAAAATGTGATGGAAGAGCATTGCGGCGATGTATGTTCCGCTAATCGTGGTTACGATCAAAAATAAGCGCAATGGATTTAGCGGCAAACAGCTGCGGATCACAGCTAAACAACTGATGCCGATCAGCAGATAATAGAACAATGTAGTTGCGGTCATTGGTTCCCAGCCATAGTCAGTTTGCAGGAACTGTACAGCGAAATAATTCAGAAGCACCAAAAGTGCGCTCGGCAACGCTCGCAGCAATGCGGTAGGCAAGTAACGGCCGGTGATTCGCTTTTTTTCTTCTTCAAAGGAAAGGAAGAAGGAAGGATATCCTTCAATCGCCAGGTCCAATAATGTGATTTGGATCGGAATAAAAGGAAATGCCGTAGAAGTGGCAACACATAGTAAGGACAATAGGAAGCTGTAGATCGTTTTGATAAAAAAGATCCCAGATACTTTCGTCACATTATTAACGACACGGCGACCTTCAAAGAGTGCTGCTGGCAGTGTCGTGAAATCGGAATCTAATAAAACCAGATTCGCGATTTGACGAGCCGCACTGTCCCCAGCAGCCATAGCGATACTGACATCGGCTTCACGCAGTGCCAACACGTCATTGACGCCGTCTCCAGTCATGGCGACCGTATTGCCTAGTGCCTTCAACTCAGAAACTAGCAGTTTCTTTCGCTGAGGCGTCACTCGCCCAAAAACGGTATAGGTTTGGGCAGCTTGACGAACGTCTGCTTCTTCTGTTAGTTGGGAAAGATCGATATAGTTCTCGGAATCAGGCAATCCGGCGCGTTTGGCGATGGCTGCAACAGTGATCGGATTGTCACCCGAGATCACTTTCAAGTCCACTCCTTCTGCAGACAGGTAGGCCAATGTGCTTTCTGCATTTTCCCGAATCACATCAGCAAGAACAAGTACTGCCAGCGGGGCAGCCTTTGCTGGATCAAAGGGCTGATTGGCGTCGTTATAATGAGGATCAAGAGCCAAGACGAGGACTCTTAAACCAGCCGATTGCGCTTCTTGAATTTGCGGCAGCTGTTGGTTGGCGATCGTCTTTTCAGGTGCTCCTAGATAGACTGCCCCTAATTCGTGAAATGCGATAGCACCCCATTTTCGATCAGAAGAAAATGGCATTGATGCAAAGGACTGGTAATGCTCAGATCCGGTGATGGTTTGGCGCAACGCTTGCATCGTCACATTGTTGTCGGTACTGGCAGCCAAATAACTGCCTAAGATTGCCGTTATATCTTGGGTGTCATCGATTGGCTGGATCGATTCGACGGATAATCGACCTTCCGTTAATGTGCCGGTTTTGTCTAAACAGAGGGTATCGACATGGGCCAGTGTCTCGATCGCGTACATATCTTGGACTAAGATCCTTTTTTTGGCTAGTTTGATGACACCCGTGGTCAAAGCAATGCTGATCAATAGGACGAGTCCTTTAGGCAGCATTCCCAATAAAGCAGCAGACGAAACGATCACTGCTTCTTTTAAGTCACTGCCACGAAATAAATAAGCTTGTAGAAATAGGATCACCCCTAATGGAACAATCACTAGACTGGTGAATTTTGTGACTTTGCGAATCGAAGAAACTAGCTCTGAACGCAGCGGTTTATGTGTTTTGGCTTCATTGCTTAATTTTGCCGCATAATTCTCTGCTCCTACGCGGATCACTTTTGCAGTGACCTCTCCACTGGCGACAAAACTGCCAGATAAGAGAGTCGCGTCGTTTTCTTTGACGACGAGATCGGCTTCGCCTGTCAGCATCGACTCATTGACATCGGCTTGTCCAGATAAAACCACCATGTCGGCTGGAATCTGTTCTCCTGCACCAATGACAACAAGATCATCAAGGACCAGGGATTTGGCATCCACCGACTGTGTAACGCCATCTCGTATCACACGTATTTCTTGTTGGGCGATGATCGAGAGTTTTTTGACTAGATTTCGAGCATGGATCTCTTGACTGATCCCTACAGTGATATTGATCAAAATGATTACCAGATAAAATAAATTGGAATAGGCGCCAACTGCTAGAAGACAGACACCAATCAACAAGTTCAGCAAATTGAACAATGTGAGGATATTGTCCTTAAAAATTGCTGTCGTAGACTTCGATGTTTTTGTTTCATAATCGTTGTGTTGGCCTTGTTCGGTTCGTTGTGTGACTTCTTCTGAGGTAAGTCCCGTATCTATTTGCTTCATATAATTCTCCATTTCTTTCAGATTCCTTGTTTAGTCTAGCATGCCAAGAAGTCATTGCAAGAAATGATGAAAAAATAATTGAAATCTTAAAAAACAGTAGCGGTTTGTTCGAAAGAAGGGGCTTTTCATTGACTTGTTCCCAGAAACTTGATATAGTCATAATGCTCAAATAGTAATGATTTCGATTTGTTGTTTTTGAATCGAAAATGGAGGACTCTGCTAGCTGATTTCTTTTCTTTTTAGAATGATGGATAGAAAAAACAAAGGAGAAAATAATGGCCAAAAAATCAAAACAAGCAAAAGCAAAAAAACAAGCCGCAATGATCGAGCAATACGCAGAGATCCGTTACCAATTGAAACAAGCAAAAGATCACCAAGCTTTAGCAAAATTGCCTAAAGATTCTAATCCGAATCGCTTGAAGAATCGGGATATGACTGATGGTCGTCCACGGGGCTATATGCGTAAATTTGGTCTTTCACGGATCACTTTTCGACAATTGGCACATGAAGGCAAATTGCCAGGTGTAAAAAAAGCTAGTTGGTAAACGTTTAATAGGTGTAACAAAAATAATACAATCAAACGATCTCCCTTCTAGATAGCTCAGAAATGCGCTGTATGGAGGGGTATTCAAGGAAAACTATCTGAATGCTGAGGCAGCTGATCTCCTAAAAAGACTGGGAGATAGACGCCGAGCGTTTAGGTAGTTTTTTGTTTGAATTTTTTGAGGGCAGCGATTCGACTAATCGGAAGTGGTCTCGTATAATAGAAAAAGCAAAGACGAAGGTCTGATGAACACATGTTGGATAGGAGTATATCATGTCTTTAAAAGAGAAAATCATCGCAGAAAGCAAGCGTTTAGGTATTGATAAAATCGGCTTTGCTTCTGCTGAACCGTTTTATGAATTAGAGTCCTCGTTGAGGGAGCAGCGCGCGAAAGGCCATACATCTGGTTTCGAACATCAAGTGATCGAAGAGCGGATATATCCAGAAAGAACCTTTGAAAATCCGCAAACAATCATTGCGATCGCTCTGGCATATCCGACAAAAATCAAAGAGAAAGTGCCGCGAGATGAGAAACGGGGGATGTTTGCCCGCGCCTCTTGGGGGATCGATTACCATGATATTTTACGTGATCGCTTAGAAAAATTGATCCAGTTTATCAAAGCGCAAGCAGAGAATCTGGAAGAAGCAGAAAGCTGGCGGTTTGCCCCGCAAGTGGATACCGGTGAGCTGGTGGATGTGGCAGTTGCACAGCGTGCTGGTTTGGGGTTTATTGGCCGCAATGGCTTATTGATCACGGAAGAATTTGGTTCTTTTGTTTATTTAGGCGAGATCGTCACCAATATTTCCTTCGAAACAGATGAAGCGGTACCCTTTGGCTGTGGGGATTGTATGCGCTGTGTTACTGCCTGTCCTACAAAAGCGCTCTTAGGGGATGGGCGAATGAACGCACAGCGCTGCCTTTCCTATCAGACACAAACAAAAGGCATGATGCCTGAGGAATATCGTAAAAAGATGCATAATGTCATCTATGGCTGTGATATTTGTCAGTTGGTCTGTCCCTACAATCGAGGCAAGGATTTCCATTTTCATCAGGAAATGGAACCGGAAGTAGAAACCGTTTATCCTAAGTTGCAGCCAATGCTTTCTTTATCAAATAAAGCTTTTAAGAATCAGTTTGGGCATTTATCTGGTTCTTGGCGCGGGAAGAAACCATTGCAGCGTAATGCGATCATTGCCTTAGCAAATCTGGGAGATCGCACCGCATTGCCAGCCATCTGGCGGTGTGCGACAGAAGACGTCCGACCTGTCATCCGTGGAACAGCCTATTGGGCCATTGGACAATTAGGCATCAAAGAACCCGAACAATGGCTAGAACGCTTACAGCAATGCGAAGAACTAGAACCAGAAGAAGAAGCACGCGTTGAACTACAAGCGGCGATCGAACGCTTAAAAACGATCGTGGCATCCTCCGGTGCAGATCGGAAAAACAAGTCAGTTGATTGATTGCGTGCTAGGCGGAACTCCATAAGCACGTGAGCAATCGTACAAAAAATTAAAGCACGCGATTTTTTATAATAAAGAGCCGAGCAATGTTTAGAATACGTCAACTATGCCGCAAATGCGACATGACCTGAAAAGTCTGGAAGTATTCCGACATTGCTCGGCTATTGGTCGAATGGATGCTATTTTTAGGGGAAGATTTTTCACAGTAGTCTATTTTTTCAGCTTAATCCAGCACATCATCGCTTTCAACGATTTCTTCTGAGTCTAATTCAAAGTCTGGTGCTGGATGGACACGTTCCGGTAATTCCATCTCTAGTTCAGCTGTTTGTTGGTATTCGTTGTCGCTATCAGCAACGTCAATCAATATATCCGTTGGCAGTTCTTGATCGATTCGATAGCCTTGTGCATGGCGCGCATCGAGTAGTTCTAAGAGGTGCTGCCATTCATCTTTGGCAATCACCACGACATCGATTCCTTCTTGATTTTGAATTTCGACAACAGAAGATAGATCAGTCCCAACAGTCTGAATGATTTCTTCTAATGACCATTTTACGTTTTCTAATGAAATTTTTTGTGCCATTTGGATACCCCTTTCTTGTCAATTGACTCTCATTTCATTGTAGCGGGAATTTGGTTGATTGCAAAATAGTATGATCGCAGGTCTATGAAAGGGGTTAAAAAAATGAGAAGAAGAATTGAAGTCTTTTGTGAACAAAGGTAATATGGTATTAAAAGAAATGAGGGAGTAAAGATGAAAGAAAAACAAACGTTTCATGTTAACGGTTACTTAGCACTGATCGTCTTGATCGCCTTAATGATCGGCGGCGGCTATCTCTTTTATGATGGGATTGTCCGCAATGCGGTTTGGGAGTTAGTCATCAGTGTCGTGTTGTGGATCATCGCTATCTTGTTCATTAGTTCATTGACGATTGTGCAGCCGAATCAAGCGAAAGCGATTCTTTTCTTTGGTCAATATTTAGGTACCATTAAAGACAATGGACTCTTTGTGACTGTGCCGCTAACACAGAAAATCAATGTATCACTGAAAGTCCGTAACTTCAATAGCTCTTTATTGAAGGTCAATGATTCTGATGGCAATCCGATCGAAATCTCAGCAGTCGTCGTCTTTCGAGTCGTAGATACGGCCAAAGCATTGTTCGATGTCGATTACTACCAAGATTTTGTTGAGATCCAAAGTGAAACAGCGATTCGCCATATCGCTACCCAGTATCCTTATGACACTTTTAATGATGATGATTTGACTTTGCGAGGCAATACCAATGAAGTTTCTGAAGAACTGGCACAAGAACTGCAAGAGCGTTTAGCGGTAGCCGGTGTCGAGGTGATCGAGACGCGGTTGAATCACTTGGCGTATGCCACTGAGATCGCTAGTGCCATGTTGCAGCGTCAGCAAGCCAAAGCAATTTTATCGGCACGACAAATCATTGTTGAAGGAGCGGTCTCCATGACACAAATGGCCTTGGAACAGATCGAAGATGGCCAGGATATTAACTTTACTGACGATCGAAAAGTCCAATTGATCAACAATTTACTCGTATCGATCATTACTGACAAAGGCACTCAACCTGTGATCAATACAGGCGATGTGAAAGAAAAGGCGGTGTAATCAAATGAAAAAACTTTACATCAAGCAAAAAGTCTTCAGTATCGGTGAAAAATTTACTGTCATGGATGAGCAGCAAAAGCCGCGCTATTTTGTCGAAGGGAGTTTCATGAAGATTCCTAAAAGCTTTGCGATTTATGATGAACGACAACAGCAAATCGGTGAAGTCACAAAGAAAGTGTTTAGTCTATTGCCCAAGTTTTTTGTTGAGGTACATGGAGAAGAAGCAATTGTTCTAGAAAAAGAATTCACGCTTTTCAAAGCGCGTTATTCCATCCATGCCCAAGGAATTGAAATTCAGGGGAATTGGTGGGACATGGACTTTGTCGTCAATCGACAGGGACGTCAAATTGCTGAGATTCATAAACGATGGATCTCATGGGGGGATACCTATGAAGTAACGGTTTATGAGGAAGATCTGGAGGACTTGATTATTTGTCTCGTCATTGCCATCGATCGCGTAAAAGCCGATGATGGTGCAGCTGCGAGTTCTGCCAGTACTTAAACAGAAAATGAAAGCAACGATGGAAAAGGAGACGAAAAGATGTACGGATCGATAGAAGCAGGCGGTACAAAATTTGTTTGTGCGATTGGTGAGGAAGAAATGACCATTAAAGAACGGGTCAGTTTTCCCACCACCACACCAGAAGAAACAATGGCATTAGTGATCGATTTTTTCAAAAAGTATGAAGACCAGTTAGTGGGGATCGGTATTGGTTCCTTTGGCCCAATCGATATCCATCGAGATTCCGCAACGTATGGCTACATTACCTCCACACCCAAATTAGCTTGGCAGAATTTTGATTTTGTAGGTACGATGAAACAAGCCTTTCCCATCCCCATTGCTTGGACCACAGATGTCAATGCTGCAGCTTATGGGGAATATGTTTTCGGTAAAGGAAAAGGACTATCCAGTGTAGTTTATTATACGATCGGCACCGGTGTTGGCGGCGGTGCATTACAAGATGGCCGCTTTGTTGAGGGATTCAGCCATCCGGAGATGGGACATATGCTGGTAGTGCCTCATCCTGATGATTTATTCGAAGGCAGCTGTCCATTTCATGGCAACTGTCTCGAAGGGATGGCCGCAGGTCCAGCGATTGAAAAACGCTTAGGAAAGAAAGGACAGGAACTGTCTGAAGATGAGCCTTTCTGGAGCATCGAAGCTGAATATATCGCGCAATGCGCCTACAACACTACATTGATGCTTTCACCGGATGTCATTATTTTTGGTGGTGGCGTAATGAAGCAGCGTCACATGGTGGAAAAGGTTCATCAAGCTTTTGAACGATTGGTCAACGGCTATGTCAAAACACCAGCAGTTGCAGACTACATCGTGACACCTGAATTAGAAGACAATGCAGGAACATTAGGCTGTCTGGCACTAGCACGAGAAGCTGTGTTACATTCCTGATACATGTGATCACACCAAAACATTGGTGTGATTTTTTTGTGATTGAAGGGATTATTTGGCAGGTAAGAGCAGAATGCGTATACTTAAGCAGAGGTGGAAAGAGATGAAAATTGCAGTTCGTAAAAGAAAAATCGGGAATATCCCAGTATTGGAAGTCGTTCCAGAACATTTGATCTATGAACCGTTGCCGTTGATCATTTATTATCATGGTTGGCAAACGAGTAAAGAATTGGTACTGACGCAAGGTCGAAAACTAGCACGGGAAAACTTTCGTGTGATTTTACCTGATGCCGCCAATCATGGCGAACGAAAGACCCAACTATCCGAGATTCCTTCATTGATTTTCTGGCAAAGCATTCATACCAACTTATTTGAGTTTTCTTATTTGGTGGATTTCTTTGAAAATCTAGGCTTGGTAAATAGGCAAATCGCTGTAGGAGGCGTTTCAATGGGAGGGATGACGACTTGCGGCTTGCTATCCCAACATCCGGAGATCACCGCTGCTGCGTGTGTGATGGGCTCGCCATCGATGATCGGTTACCGTGAACGGATCCAGAAACATGCGGGTGCTGCAGGTTTCTTTGTCCCAGATGACTATCAGTTGCTACTGGGATGGATCGAAGCTTATGATCTCCAGACGCAACCAGAAAAACTAGCTGGACGTCCATTGTTGTTCTGGCATGGGACGGAAGATGAGAAAATCCCTTACGCCGATGTAGAAACCTTTGTGCAAGGGAATCCAGAAGCGAATCTGACATTTATCTCTCGCGAAGAACGACATTTAGTTCGTGGAGAGACCATGGATCAGGTAACGGCCTTTTTTGTTGAACAATTAGGAAAAAGCACTGATTCACTCTGACAACAAAAAACGACAGGTATCTAGGTAAGCAAAGGGATTGTGTGGTTATGTACAAGCATAAAATTCGTGTTCTTCATTTTTCTTTTTTATACTGTAGGGTGGAAAAAAGGAGGAATGACTGTGAACTATCGCGTTTTATTATTTTTCTTAATTGTCAAATTAAGTTAGACAGATCATCAATACTTACGTAACTCAAAAATACTTCCAAAGGTGTTCGATAATCCAGTGATTTTCTAGGAATATTATTTCGTTTAGA